>JALZUX010000262.1 GCA_023301405.1 Granulosicoccaceae bacterium
TTTAAGCAGGCGGTAAATTTTCTGCCCCGTGATTCACTCCCTGATGATTGGGCGGCCGGGCTTTCCAGTTCGGGCATTGCGTTGTACCTGCTGGGCACGCAGCGGCGTGGTGCCCGTACGCTAGAGCAATCAGTGGTGGCCTTTCGTAACGCAATGGGTGTGCGTCGCCGTGATACAAAGCGAATCGCCTGGGTCATTACCCAGAATAACCTAGCCGCAGCGATGCAGGGTCTTGGTGAGCACGAAGAGGACATCGGGTCGCTGGAAGCTTGTATCCCTGTGTATGACGAAGCCCTGAAAGAGCTCAGTGGCGACACATTGCCGTTAGTCCATGCGATGATTTCTGCAAATCGGGCATCGGCAATGACTGCATTGGCGTGTGAGTCCGATTACCTGGATATGGCAGAGGCATCGGTGGTTGAATTTGATAAACTTTGCCAGCTGTTCGAGGCTACTGAGTACCCGATCTACTTTGCAAAGTCCCAGGAGCGGGCGCAGCAGGCCAAGGCGCTTGTTGCGTCTTTGCAGGTGTGACCGACGAAAGTTGAAAATTCGTTTACAATTAAGTGATACGGACCAAAGAGGATATCTCCATGAGCGAGCCCAAGAAAGAGCGACCTGTAGTTCCAGAAGGTCAAACCAAGTATTTGAATACACGCCAAATGAAAGCAAACGAGAAGGGTTTTGTTGGGTATGAAACAACCTGGAAGCCGTTTCAAAAAGAAATTCCCTACAAAACGCCTAAGAAGCCATAATTTGCCTGCTGTATGCAGTCACTAAAGATCGTGTGCGATCGGTGACCGCGTGTAGCCATTATTTGCAGGGTATGTGTCGCTAGAGTAACCGGCTTAAAATATAAGTGAGTGCCAAGCCCTGCTCAGTGAACATATGTTGCGTAGGAGCTCCCAAAGCTATCCCCGGCTACGGCCGGGTTTTTTCGTTGGGTTGGCGACTGCAATGGCAGCAAGCTTGTTGAGTCTTAAGCGCTGGCTTGGTACTGTCAACCCAGAAATTTCCGACAGGCGTTGTCCATGCATTTTAATCCATTGGTATCGGCCCACTGGCTTACTGAAAACCTTGAAGATGTAGTCATACTAGACGGTAGTTATTACCTACCATCAATGGGTAAAGATGCTGATGCTGAGTTTGCAAAAGGTCATATACCTAATGCGCAGCGCTGGAATATTGATCACATTGCAGATACTTCATCAGGCTTAAAGCACATGATGCCGTCGGCGCAGGTGATCGCCGAGGCTGCTGCAGCTCGTGGTATCAGCCGTGATACAACAGTTGTTGTTTACGATCAGCTCGGCATGTTTTCAGCGGCCCGTGTCTGGCTTGCGTTAAAATCAGTCGGGCACGAAAAAGTCGCATTGCTTGATGGCGGCCTGCCGTGCTGGCATGGAGAGCTTGCAAGCGGATCGTCAAGCACTGTGGCATCGCTTGTCTATGGTGAATACAGTGCCCACATTAACACCGTAGACCGGAATACAGTGTTTGCGGCGCTTACAGACAAGGCAGTATCTGTCGTTGATGCCCGGGCCGCCGATCGATTTTATGGTGAAGCGCCTGAGCCGCAGGCCAATTTGCGAAGTGGACACATGCCCGGCGCGTTAAATATCCCGTATAGTGCGCTGCTTGATGAGCAAAGTAAGTTTAAATCACTGCCCCAACTTGAGTCTGTATTGAAAGATGGCGGGCTGGACTTGAATCAACAAATCATTACCAGTTGTGGCTCTGGAGTTACGGCGGCTATTGTCACCTTTGCATTGATGCTCTTGGGTGTGGAGTCAGTTGTTTATGACGGCTCGTGGTCTGAATGGGGCAATCCAACGCTGGATTTGCCGATACACAGTGGTAACAGCGATTAACAGCCAGTATTTGGGGCTGGAAGGCAGTGAAATTTTTTTGAAACAGGGGGCGGGCTATTGCACGCTCAATTAGATTTTTTGGAATTTAGCAAGTTAGGAGAGTAGATGTTTACGATTATCGGATTAATATTGGGCGCCTTTGTAGGGTACTTTGCCGCTGGCTTCATTGACGGCTTGCAGCCACTGCGTGACTCTGTCAAGCAGGGGATTGGCAAAGGCTTGGATCTCGTCGGGGGGTTGCTATCGAATTTAACCAAGAGCCTCGGGCAAGGCCCGCTGATTAACATAGGTATTATGATCCTTGTCGCACTGCTTCTGCTGTGGCTAGTTGGCTTCTCTACTGCGTTGCTAATCGGCTTCATTGGCGGACTGATTTACACCGACGAGGTCGGAAGACTGCCGTTTGTTTCAGCGCTTGCAGGCACTCTCCGTGAAAAATTAACTGGCCTTAACAAGCCGAAGGTTTAATACTCTGCATAATCAGGCTCTGTTTCAGGAGCCTGATTGTCCGTTACGGAGGGCGGCACTGTTTGGTTTCTTACAAATATTTCAGTGCGCTTTCTTTCAAATAAGCTCTTTTTGAGCAAAATTGCTCCTAAAAGCCATCGAAAACCAATTTAGTTGATCAAATATAGGTATGAGTGTTTGACCTATTAGGCGCGTCTGCCTACAATTAGCGGTTTTCTCATGCCTCTTGGGCCAATCGGTCCACGCAAACACGATCGGAGATATCCAATGTACGCGGTGATAAAAACCGGCGGCAAGCAGTATAGAGTCGCAGCCGGCGACAAACTGCGCGTAGAAACCCTTGATGCTGAAGAGGGTGCTACCGTAAATCTTGACCAGGTACTTATGGTTGGCGAGGGCGATAACATAAATGTTGGCGCACCAATGCTGGCTGGTGCCACTGTTTCTGCCACTGTGTTAGCTCACGGTCGTGGCAAGAAAATCGAAGTCGTCAAATTTCGTCGTCGCAAGCACTACCGTCGTCAGATGGGGCACCGACAGAATTTTACAGAGCTGGAAATTACAGCAATCAACCAGTAGTACTGGCTGACGACATTGTTGTTCCTTCAGGGAGTCGCTTAGATTCCCCTGTCTAGCAGCTATCCGGGAACAACAGTCTACTGTGGCGGCAGCCATAACGATCAATCTCGTTAAGTAGAGCAACTACTCGTCTTTATCGATCAGATATATCTGAATCGAAATCTCACACCCTCACACGATGCCAGCGCTCCGACAGTCGCCTGGTATTGTCTGTATTAACAACTACTTAATCAAAACGATCCACCCTGTAGGGTGCCATATCAATGGTGATACTCTCGCCTGCGATCAGTTGCGCCAGCAGCTGACCGGTTCGAGCACCTCCTGTAAGGCCCACATGTTGGTGGCCAAACCCCACAAACGCGCCTTTCACTGTTGGTGTTTCACCGATAACGGGTACTGAATCAATTGGTGCCGGTCGATGGCCCAGCCATTCTTTGGTGTCTGTCCATTTAAGATCGGGAATCACCTCATTCATGGTTCGCCTCAGGAAATCAATAGGGGCCTTGTTAGCGCCAGCGATCAGCCCGCCAAATTCCACCATGCCGGCAATTCGAAGCCGACCGTCCATGGGGGTCATTACAAACTTGCCAGAAGCAATCATGCAAGGCATTTTTGGCATAACTGACGGGTTGTACAGTTCAATGTGGTAACCGCGTTCAGACTCCAGCGGTATCGAGCACCCCAGTTTTTTCATCAATGCTTTTGACCACGCACCTGTAGCCACCACCGTGGCAGAGCAATCAAGCGTGTTACCGTCTGATCGAATACCGGTGATTGCCTGCTGCTCAATAATGAAATCTTCTACGGTGCCTTTAATTATTTTCCCTCCGCCCTTTTCATAGGCAAGGGCTAGCTGCTGAACGTAACAACCCGGATCACTGATGCGCCCGTGATTATGAACACTGGCGGCAAAGTTTTGTGCTGTGGCAAGCACCGGATCAAAGTGCTTGAGATCGGTGCCCTCGTATTCTGTCCAGTTGAAACCATGTTCCTTTCTGACCTGCCAACCGAAGGCGTCAGAGTCAAAGTGCTTGCGATCTTTGTAGGCGTAAACGTAGTCGCAGGGGTTGATGTATTTTGCCGCGTCTGTGCCTGCAGCCAACAACTGGTGATCCTGCAAACTATTGCTTAGTAACGGGCTAAGCGCTGTCGCTATGCGGTTAACTTTTTCAGGCTTGCAGTATGAAAGGTAGCGCGCCAGCCACGGCAGTAGTGTGGGCAGATAAGACCAGTTTAGAAACAGAGGTTGGTTTTTATCAAGCAGCATACCCGGTGCTTTACCAATTAGCCCCGGCACAGTCACTGGTACAACAGAGGCCGAAGCTAGTACGCCTGCATTGCCATAGCTGGTACCAGCGGCAGGACCTTCTTTGTCGATTAGAAAGGTGGCGATGCCGGCCCGTTGTAACCAAATGGCGGTCGACACACCAACGATACCCGCGCCTATAATAGCGACAGGTGGTTTGACGGCAGACTTGGTCATATTGATATCCGTGGCTTACTGATTTTGCTTAACTTTGCCAAGCTGTGTCTGTATGAGCAGCGGTTACTTAGCGCTACTATTGAACACGACTAAAATAGTGTTGTTTTAAAAATAGCTGAATCTATAGGTGGCTGCAGTTAAATGCACATACTATGACGGGCAGAGCAGGTGGTCTATCTGTCTTTTGGTAATGAGGTAAGCGTTGTAATTTAAAGGTTTGCTGTCAAAGACAACCAAAGCTTTGAGATCCGGTTTGTGCAGAATCAGAATTTGCTGTGCGTGCAAGGTAACCTGCTTGTTTCGCCTAATAATTGTGCTCCGTAGCGGCTTTTCCTAAAGGCTCTGGTTTATCTGCCGTTATTGCCGCCTAAAATAATAGGGGGAGTACAATGAGCATATTCACCATTGTGACAGTGGTAGCCGTTGTTTCGTTAGTTATCTATATCATATTAGGCTACAACCGCTTGGTGAGCTTGCGCCATAATGTGAAGACAGCATGGAGTAATATTGATGTCTTGTTAAAGCAGCGACATGATGAGCTGCCTAAGTTAGTGACCACCTGCCGACAGTTCATGAAGTATGATCAAGACACCCTCGAGAAAGTAACGCAGGCACGTTCACGTGTTTCAAGCGCCATGCAGCATGGAAATCTGGTCGAGCTAGGCGTGGCCGAAAACATGATGGGTAATTCATTGGAGCGCTTATTTGCACTTACTGAAAATTACCCTGATTTAAAAACCAATGAATCGTTCATGCGGTTACAGTCACGTATTTCATCGCTTGAGAATGCGATAGCCGACAGGCGTGAGTTTTACAATGATTCAGTTAATGTGAACAACATAACCGTTGACGCGTTTCCGACTAATTTGATTGCCGGGTGGTTTGCTTTTAAAGGTGCACCATTGCTTCAGGTGGTTGAGTCAGAGTTAGCTGACGTAAATCTTGAAGCGCTGTTTTCCTGATCCACAGTCGCTATTGGCTTAATAGAAGTAAGCATGAGCGGAACGCCTGAATTTCTACTGTGGAATCAGTCTAACGACTCGTTGGGAGCGCCGTTTACCAATGTGTCGCCCTATCTGATTGATCTCATCACGGTGTTGATCATTGCTGTGCTCTATCGCTGTGGTTTAAACGGTGGTTCTATTGCAGTGATGGCACCCGGGTTATTGTTTGCAGCGCTCATGGCGGTATGGGGGGGCGTTGCGGGCGCAGGCAATCTGTCGCTTTATCGTAGATACCCCGAAGTCGAAGCTACAAAGTACCGCGCAGGGTTTTGTTGAGCTACAGGGCATTTGTGATTTTTATGGCAATCGACAGTGTCAGGGGTTTATGTCAGGCCCACCGTGTGTCTGGCATCGGTACACTATTTTCCGCTGGGCTAGCGGGTCATTTCAAATGGGTGCGAGTTCAATTCCGTTTGTGGTGGCTGACGACACCGGGTCGTGCATCATTAACCCGGCCGGTGCGAAAGTAATATCCAGTAGCAGGCGCACCTGGATAGAGGGTGGAAAGCGATTCTCTTCAAAGTATTCTGCCCGGGAGCAGACATCTATGTACTTGGAGAGCTACGCACCCATGGTGGATCTGATACAGGCTTTCATGAAGGAATAGAAGTCAGTAAATTGCTTTCCATTTGGAAGAAAGACATGCGTTGGTTAAATAATGAAATTGATACCAATGGCGATAGTACTGTTGACGGTGAAGAGTGGCAGGCAGTAAGGGGCCGTGCAACAACGGTTTCACGGCAGCTGTTTGAAGAGCGTTCAGGTGGTACTTTTGATCACACTATTAGTAAGCCAAAAAATGGCATGCCATTTATTATATCTGATCAAGATCCAACGCCACTTGGCAATATGTTCAGGTGGTTGTCGTAGGCCAATATGATTATGGCGGTTGGCTGTTTTTTATGGGCGTGCTTGCTTTTCAGTTAACCGTCGTATTTCAGAATGTCACTAACAGTTATATAAACAATTCTTGTGAATTGTCTTGAGCAGCCCAGTCGATCAGTTGATCAACAAAATCTATGCACTCTTTAATTTGTGAAATTTCGATAAATTCATCGGGTTGATGCGCTTGTGTAATGCTGCCCGGTCCAAACACGACGGTTGGGATCCCAACTTCCTGAAATAGCCCTGCTTCAGTTCCAAAACTGACTACGCCTGAATTGTTAAGGCCGGTCAAATGCCGGATCAATTGCTCCGCTGCCGAGGCAGTGTCGGGCACTAATGGCGGCACCACGTTTTTGAGTGTGGTAGTGACACCGGCGTGGTCAGCGGGATCATTGAGGGCTGGTACTGCTTTTAAGCCAGGTTCAATTTCTTTGCTGATAAACTCACGAACCCGGTTTTCTATTGCTTCGCCGTCGTCAGTCGGCACGATTCGCATACCCCATTCAACCGAGGTAAATTCAGGAATGATGTTGTTGGCGGTGCCTCCGGATATTTTTCCTAAATCTATAGTGGTGTAGGGCGGGTCAAAAGGGCAGGCCGGGTCAGCGTTGTCTGCGAGTTCCTGTTGCAGATTTTCAAGGTAGGTAACCAGTTTCGCTGCGGCCATTATAGAATTGCTGCCAAGTCGTGGATCGCTTGAATGCGCCGGTACGCCACGCACAATACTTTGCAAGCTGCGTGAGCCTTTGTGACCGCCAATGATCTTCATTGAGGTTGGTTCGCCAACGATCACAGCGCGTGGTAGTGGCAGATTTTCTGTGACATCTTTTATTAAACCCCGTACGCCTATGCAGCCGACTTCCTCGTCGTAGGAAAAGGCGAAGTGCATAGGTATTTTTAAATTTGCTTTTGCCATTTCAGGGGCTAATGCAAGGGCGACCGCAACAAACCCTTTCATATCTACTACACCACGACCGAATAGTTTGTCATCATCCTGCCACATGCTGAAAGGGTTTTGCGACCAGTCTTGTCCGTCAACAGGTACCACATCTATGTGTCCGGATAGAACAATACCGCCAATGGTTTCGGGCCCGATGGTGGCCCACAAATTAGCTTTGGTGCCTGTTTCATTATGAGTGAGTCGAGAATCAATACCCAGGTTATCCAGGTAGGATTTAATATGGGCAATCAATTCCAGATTTGATTCACGTGATGTTGTATCAAAAGCTATTATTTCCCCAAGGATTGAAAGGGAAGATTTTAACGCATCATTTTTTTTCAATTTCTATATTCCTTTTTAGTTCCAGTGCTCTAGCTTGCATTATTCATAGGGATTCACCACTCAGCGGAAATAGTGCAAAGGGTCGCTTGATCATGTGAGATGTGAAGCCCTAAGTTGCTATAGATTGGTTTCGTCTGATGGTGAGTAGACACATTGCTAGTTTTACCATCTGCGTGAATGCAAGCTTGGGACTATATACATAGATTACTTTTATAATTTACTCGTCGCTCGGTGAATTATGCAGGCTAGTCTTCAAGCGCCGGAGAGCGACTAATGAGCTCTTTCATTATTTCAGATGTACCACCGTATATTCTTTGTACTCTGGAGTCTGCATAAAATTTGGCGATAGGGTATTCCCACATATATCCGTAGCCACCGTGTAATTGCAAGCAGGCATCGATAACGCGATCTTGCATTTCACTGAGCCACAATTTGCACATAGACGCTTGCTCTGTGGTCAATTCACCTTCGGCATGAGCGGCAACGCACCGGTCCACAAAGGCTTCGCCAACCTCGATGTCGGTGCGTAATTCGGCCAGTTTATAGCGGGTGTTCTGAAAGCTTGATACCGTTTGGCCAAAGGCTTTTCTTTG
>JALZUX010000263.1 GCA_023301405.1 Granulosicoccaceae bacterium
TACGATCGCGTCTGATGTCGTCACCGGTACAGGTTATGACGGCTGCCCAGAGGGCTGGTTCTGACCCGACTTCAGCCCGACCATCACTTCCATAATTTGGTTATCGGTAGACATGCTGTCACGCTTGATATCGCATCAATCATGAAACAATGATTCAATGGCAATATTGGATTCATAGTCACTGCCACCAACGCTAACTGAGTCTGAACGTCGATTCTGCATTTCGTAGTTGCAGTCAATACTCCATTGCAGCGTATCATAAAACTCAACAGGTAAGCCGGTCGGTAGAAGGAGCCCCTCAGCGACGCCATCCAATGCAAAGGCCTCCGGCAAGGAACATTTAGTTGGCCCTCGAAACGCAAAAAAAAACCCCTCCCTACAACGTAGAGAGAGGCTTTCTCTGGTGACATAACACCTACTACTAAACTAACTTTACATAATTAGTAAGAACGGTGAATCTGATAATCTTCCAATGTGAAAACACCAGCACCGTGCCAAATCTCAGTACCGATCAGGATATTAGCCAGACAATCAGTGTCCTTCACCTGATAAATACCGTACTTTGAAGCATTATCAAACGCATCATTCAGCACCTCTGAATACATAATGGTGCCAGAAGTTTGCTCCTCACGTGCCACATAGGCGATGTAGTTAAAGTTTGAGCTTTTAGCGTAGACATCAAATACCCGGCCATCAGAAGTAGTAAAAGCATCAGCGTGTGGTGATTGACCGGATGGCTTATTATCCCCAACCTTCAACCACACCATTACTTCCATTACCTGGTTATCAGTTTCTTTGCCGTCGCGCTTGATATCACATGAATCATGGTAGAAAGACTCTATTGCAATGTTGTATTCAGAGTCGGTACCACCGCCACTGTTTGACTCAGACTTCCGTCCTTCAACTGAGTACCCATAATCAATAGTCCATACAGGCGAGTCATAGTGTTCAACTGGTAAACCAGTCGTCGCAAAGCTGCCAGAGGTTTCACCAAGAGACTTAACCCCATAGATCACCTCGGGATATGCCTTCGTGTTAAACAAAGAACCTCGTGTGTCTGCTGACGCACCCCAATCCCAATCAACCGTGGCTAGAACCGAGTCTCCGTTTGGGCTTAGAGTGATGTCTTGATACCAGCTATCGTAGGTTGCCGCACTTGCGTTCCACGGATTATTGCTCAACAGGAAATCACCAAAGCGTAGGCCGGGCCACGCAACTATGCGGTCTGGATGTACTTCCTGAGGGCCTTCATTCGAAAACGGATTTGCGCCGTTATCTTTAATCGGCCCCATGACACTCGAGAAGTCACCCGACGCCGGGCGAGTTCTGTCTTCAGGTGGAAGACTTCGATCCGGCTCGACTGTAGATTCCCCATTATCTGCGGATCCTCCCGAAGTTTCGCCAGCGTTTCCTCCGGTATTACCTGCGGTATCACCTGCGGTATTACCTGCGGTATCACCTGCGGTGTTACCCCCGGTATCACCTGCGGTGTTACCCCCGGTAGTTCCGTCATCAGAATCACTGCCGCCGCCACCGCAAGCCACTAATAAAGGTAGCAGAGCCACTGCTGCAACTAGTCTATATTTCATCATTCTTCTCTCAGCCCATTTTTTATTGATCAAGCGCCGGAAAACTCACCCGTACGCTTTCAAAGTTGCGAGGTTCACACAGGACAAAGCCCGCACCTCTTCTGTATCTGACAAATTTTCGGCAGCTCTTTGCCAAACTGAAACAGATGGGCTAAACATGAGAACTGATCTACCAGTGATGCTGCCGACTCACTTGATAGCAACACCATCAAAACGGGCTTAAAGTACTGATAGTAAATATCAAAAACTAACTAAACGACAACTCACTCTTATTTGAAACCATGTTTCACTCTCGTGTAAACAACTGCCTCATGTTTACTAGGCCGTCTGTGACTGTCAAAAAAATTACATAGTGATAGTGATCGTGATCGCACTGACGGTATGATGACACGCGGCCACCTTTTCTCCATGATCTGAGCTAACCCTGCCTTTGTCCAAATCTAGAAACACCCGCACTTCAGTCTGGCTGCTCATGGCTGTTGTGGCGGTGGTCGGGTCGAACTCTCTCACGTTGGGACCGATTGCTTCGGATATCTCCAGCGACCTAGAAACATCAGTGACTTCTGTTCTGGCCGCTTCAGCCTGGTTCGGGTTTGGTACAGCCGCCAGCGCACTACTACTGGCTCGCTACATCGACCGGGTCGGTGCGCGGGTTATTCTGAGCTTCGCCACAATCGTAATGACGTTGTCTTTTGCCGCATGCGCTCTAGCACCAACCACCACGATGCTTTGCATCGCCCAATTGTTTGCCGGGTTGGCCGCGGGTGTCGCACTACCAGCCTGCTATACCAGCGCCGCCATCATCGCACCGGCTAACCAGGAAAGTAGAATACTAGGCAGAGTGCTAACCGGCTGGACAATAAGCTTAGTATTTGGTGTTAGCATTTCAGCGTTGATCAGCGATCTGCTCCATTGGCGCGTCGTATTTATAGTGTTGTGTGTTTTCTCGGGCCTAAGCCTGATTGCGGTACAGCGTGGTACTCTCCCTAATGCGAAAACACAAGGTATCGCCACCAACCCGATAAGTGCTTTACGAGTTAAAAGAGTGCCATATCTGTTGTTTGTGGTTGCCTGCTATATGACCGCTTTTTACGGTGTGTACAATTATGTGGGCGACCACATCGTACAATCGCTGCATAAACCGGTTCGGGCCAATGCATGGATCGCCATCAGCTATGGCATCGGCTTTGGCTTGGCAACATTTCTAGATCCCCTGCTAGACCGCCTAACACAAGGCACGCCGAAGCCATCGGTTAATCGCCTGACAAATGTCGCACTGGCGGCACTAGCCTTGGTTTATTTACTGATGTCGGTTGTGTCGAAGAGCTACGTTCTGTTAGTTGTTGTAGCAGGAGCATGGGGCGTCCTTAACCACTTGGGACTCAACATTCTGATTGCAGCCCTGAATGCCACAGACCCCAATCAACGCGGCGCCATACTTGGCTTATATAGTTGCATCACCTATTTGTGCTTAGGGGTTGGCACGATAGCGTTCGGTTTTATCTACAGTGCCAGTTCTTTCATAGTACTGTGCGTCTGTTCAGTGCTGCTGTGTGCGGCTGCCGCATCGGCGGGGTGGCTACGAAAAGCCGTTAAAGTAACGACTGAGTAATGACCACAGGTTACCACTTAGGCCTGCAAATCAAACGCCGCTGCCATCAGTTTTTTGGTGTAGGGCTGTTGCGGTGAAGTGACTATATCTTCAGCATTACCATACTCAACCACCTTACCCGCCCGCATGACAATAATTTCATCACTGAGCGCACGCACCACTTTCAGGTCGTGACTGATAAACAGATACGCCAGCTGATAACGTGACTGCAGATCACGCAGCAAGTCAACGATCTGCGCTTGCACTGACATATCAAGTGCCGAAGTAGGCTCATCTAAGATGACCAGCTGCGGCCTTAATACCATGGCACGTGCAATCGCAATGCGCTGCCGCTGCCCGCCTGAAAATTCGTGTGGAAACCGATGCAAACAGGATTGATCAAGACCTACTTCTTCGATCACACTGGCAACTTCTTCAAAACGCTGCGGTTCGCTTAGGTCTGTCCGGTGGACCTTTAAGCCCTCCTCGACAATTTGCTGTATCGATAAGCGCGGGCTCAGACTGCCGAAAGGATCTTGAAATACTATTTGCATCCGCTGTCGTAAGTCACGCATTGGCTTTACGGGCAATTCATTAATACGATCACCGGCAAATTTAATCTCGCCGTCACTTTTGATCAGCCGCAACAGTGCCAGCCCTAACGTTGTTTTACCCGACCCTGACTCACCAACCACACCAACTGTTCTGCCAGCGCGGACCGATACATCGATACCGTCACAAGCCTTTACGTACGTTGATACGCCGCCAAAGAAGCCTTTTTTCACCGGGTACCACACCTTGATATCGTGCCCGCTGATTACTTCTTCTGAAAGCCCTTCAGCACGTACTCCTTTGGGACCAGGCTCCGCCGCCAGCAAGTGACGGGTGTACGCGTGCTGCGGATCGTTGAAAATCTGTTGAGTGTTGCCCTGCTCCACTACCTCGCCGTCGGTCATCACATAGATGGAGTCGGCCATTTTTCGCACAATACCCAGATCATGCGTTATCAGTAACAACGCCATACCAAGCCGGCTTTGAAGTTCACGAAGCAGATCAAGTATTTGCGCTTGAATAGTGACATCAAGTGCAGTGGTTGGCTCATCAGCAATAAGTAGATCAGGCTCGTTAGCGAGCGCCATGGCAATCATTACGCGCTGCCGCTGTCCACCGGACAATTGATGCGGATAAGCACCAAGCCTATCGTGGGCGTCGCGAATGCCCACAAGCTCCAATAGCTCCAGTACTTTCTCTAGCGCTGCGGCACCACTTAGTCCGCGATGCAGCTTTAATGATTCTGCGATTTGCTTTTCAATTGTGTGTAACGGGTTGAGCGACGTCATTGGCTCTTGAAAAATCATACTGATTTCATTACCTCTGACAGCCTTCAACAATGAAGGGCCGGCACCAACCAGTTCATCACCACGGTAGAGAATGCTGCCTTTAGGGTGATGTGCGTGGGGATACGGCAGTAACTGCATCACCGACAACGCCGTCACTGATTTCCCTGATCCGCTTTCACCCACCAGCGCAACAGTTTCTCCACGACGAATGGTTAAAGATAGATCCTTAACGGCTTCAACCGAGCCATCTCCTTGCCCAAAAGAAACGCATAAGTCTTGTATCTCAAGCAGTGGCTCATTTTCAGTTTTTACAGCGGTATCTGCGGTCATGAGATTGCCTGTTGACTAAAAGTCTTTCGCGGATCAAGGGCATCCCGTACCGCTTCACCCACAAATACTAGCAAGCTCAACATTAGCGCTATAACAAAAAATGCGGTAAGACCTAACCAGGGGGCATGCAGGTTATCCCGTCCTTGCTTTAGCAGCTCACCTAGTGAGGGTGAGCCTGGAGGTAAACCCAAACCAAGAAAATCCAGGCTAGTCAGTGTTGTCACCGAGCCGCTTAAAATGAATGGCATAAAAGTCACCGTTGCGACCATCGCATTTGGCAATGTGTGTCTGATCATGATGGTTGTATCGCCAACACCCAGTGCTTTGGCAGCTCGTATGTATTCAAAGTTTCTGGCTCGCAGAAACTCCGCACGAACAACACCGACCAATGCTGTCCAACCAAACAACGTCATTATGAATAACAGATTAAAAAAACTAGGCTGAATCACACTTGCCATGATGATCAGTAAAAACAACACTGGTAAACCCTGCCAAATCTCAATAAACCGTTGCGCCAGTAGATCAAGCATACCGCCAAAGTAGCCCTGCACAGCCCCCGATGCAACACCAATGATGGTGCTGAATAGCGTTAACAACAAACCAAACAGTACTGAAATTCTGAAACCGTAAATTACTCTGGCCAGCACATCGCGCCCTTGATCGTCAGTCCCAAGCAGATGATGTCTGTCTGGCCTGGTGGGCGCTGATTCACCCAGATTAAAATCAATGGTGTCATAAGAGAATCGGATTAACGGCCACACCATATTGCCTTTCTCATTGATCAAGTCTTCTATATACGGATCTGTGTAGTCGGCCTCGGCTTCAAACTCACCACCGAAAACGGTTTCCGGGTAAGTGTTAAATATGGGGTAGTAGGTATTGCCGTCATAGCGCGCAATGATCGGTTTGTCATTGGCGATAAACTCAGCGCCCAACGTTAGCACAAACAAAATACTAAAAACCCACAGCGACCAATACCCGCGACGGTTGCGCTTAAACGTTTCCAGGCGGCGCTGATTTAGTTGATTAAGCGCCATTAGAAATTTCGACTCTCGAAATCAATTCGCGGATCAATGATGTGATACATCACATCACCAATAAGCTGAAGTATCAACCCAAGCAAAGTAAAGAAATACAACGTGGCAAACACCACCGGATAATCACGGTTAATCGTTGCCTCCCAGCCCAGTCGTCCTAGTCCATCGAGTGAAAATATTACTTCAATCAAAATTGAGCCAGTAAATAAAATACTGACAAAAGCACTGGGGAATCCAGCGATCACTATCAGCATCGCATTTCTGAATACATGGCCGTACAGGACTTGTCGTTCGCCAAGCCCCTTTGCACGCGCCGTTTGTACATACTGCATGTTGATCTGATCAAGGAATGAGTTTTTAGTGAGCATGGTCAGGCTAGCGAATCCGCTAATCACCATGGCTGTTACCGGCAAAGTGATATGCCAGAAATAATCCAGTATTTTTTCGCCCCAGCTCATGTTGTCCCAACCGCTTGAAGTCAGCCCCCGCAGTGGAAACCAATCAAAATAGCGTCCACCGGCGAATAGAATTATCAGCAACATGGCGAACAAGAACCCGGGTATCGCGTAACCAATGACAATCCCACTGCTAGTCCAGACATCAAATGAAGACCCGTCCTTTACGGCCTTGCGTATGCCAAGAGGAATAGAGATCAGATACACCAACAGGGTTGTCCACAACCCCAGACTGATCGACACCGGCATTTTATCAAGCACCAGATCCAGCACACTTTGGTCACGGAAATAACTATCGCCAAAATCAAACCGTGCGTAGTCTTTAAGCATGGTAAAAAAGCGCACATGCACAGGCTTATCAAAACCGAATTGCTTTTCCATCTCTTCGAGAATCGCCGGATCCAGGCCTTGAGCTCCCCGATACTTCGAGTCGCCTTGTCCGGTAGATTGCGTGCCGTTACCAGAGGGTTTGATATCGCCTTCTTGTCCGGCAAACGCTGAGGTAGCGCTAGTCGCATTGCCACTCATCTGTGAGATCAACTGTTCAATTGGCCCTCCAGGGGCAAACTGAATCACAAAGAAATTGATCACCATCACTCCCAGTAAAGTGGGGATGATCAGCATCAATCGACGCAGGATATAAGCAAACATAGCGGGGCTTTACGTTAGGTTAGTGTTAAAGAACAACTAACGATCAAGATCGAGTTTGCTATCAAGCTCTTTGTCTATCCACCAGCTACCGGGGAAGCCAGTGCCATACCTTGGCATGGTTTGCGGCTTACCAAAGCGGTTCCAGTAGGCTAGACGATAAATAGAATTGTAGAATTGTGGTATCACATAATCATTCCACAACAACACTCTATCCATCGCACGGGTAGTGATCTGTAGGTCTTCAAGGGTAGGTGAACTGATGATTTTTTCGATCAGTTCATCGACGATCTCGTTTTTAATACCTGCCATGTTTGCCGATCCGCGCTCATCCGCAGCAGGAGTGCCATAATAGGACCGTAGTTCAGGCCCCGGAGGCGGGAAAAAGTTAAGCCTGACGGTAATCATGTCAAAGTCAAAGTCATCAACTCTAACTTGGTACTGGGCACTATCAACAATGCGGAAATCTGCGTCTATGCCTGCCTTTTTCATGTTTTGAACAAACAAAGCATTAACCCGCTGCTGATCAGGCTGCACCAATAGAATTTCCATTTTCAACTGATTGCCGTCCTTCATCAGCTTGCCATCGGTGAAAGTCCAACCAGCTTCCTTGAACAAGGAAATTGCTTCACGCACCTGCGCCCGGTTACGACCACTGCCATCAGTGACAGGTGACAGGTAAGCATCAGTAAAGATTTGAGGATTCAGCTTATCGCGGTATGGTTCAAGTACAGCAATTTCTTCGGCGGTCGGTGCGCCAGTAGCACCATAGTCAGAATTAGGGAAAAAGCTATTTATGCGTTCATATTGGTTATATAGAATAGTACGTTTGGTGGTTTCAAAGTCGTACAACAAACCAAACGCTTTACGCACTCGCTGATCATCAAAGGGAGCACGGCGCATATTAAAAAAGAAACCCTGCACTCCCTGCGGCTGATTGTCGGCTGGAGTATCAAGGATGATCTCACCATCATCTACTTCATCTATTTTATAAGCGGTGGCCCATCGTTTAGAGCTGTTCTCTGCCCGATAGTCCACTTCACCGGCCTTAAATGCTTCGACCATCACTTCAAAATCACTGTAGTAGTCGTAGCGGAGTGTTTCTATGTTAGAGGTTCCAATATTAACATCAAGATTTTTACCCCAATAATCTTCCACCAGCTTGTAGGTTATTGACCGGCCAGCTTCGATGTCAGAAATTTCGTAGGCGCCGCTACTGGGTGATGGGTCAAGGTAGGTCTTACTGACGTCTCTTTCGCTCCAGTACGCAACAGACAACGGACTAATGCCGGCAACCTTCAACAACGGCTTCATGTTGTTGGTGGTATTAAAGTTAAATTTAATCTGTTGATCTGACAGCACTTCAACGCTTTCAACTTCATCGTAAAATGATTTTAAAAACGGGCGGCCATAAGTACGGATGGTACTAAACGAAAATTCAAAGTCTCTTGCGGTGATTGCTGAGCCGTCGTTAAACTTTGCTTGCGGACGCAAGTTGAAAATAATCCAGCTCTTGTCTTCGGGAAACTCTGCACTTTCTGCTATCAAGCCATAGGCAGAAGACAACTCATCGGCAGAACCTGCCATCAGGGTGTCATTAATTACGCCGATACTTCTGGGGTACTCACCCTTCAGAATATAAGTATTCAGGCTATCAAAGCTGCCAAATGCACTGAGGACAATTGTGCCGCCTTTTGGCGCATCAGGGTTTACGTACGGCCAATGCTCAATACCGTCTTTGTAAAGCGGTTCGCCAAATTCGGTCAGCGCCCACGTGGTGGTAGTTTCAGCTGCATAGCCAACAGCGCTTGCCAGTAAAACCGGGGTTATTAAAACAGCGCGAAAAGCTGATTTCATTAAACTATTCAAAGAGATTTCACCGTTTATTTTTTATTTAGTTTAGCAGGCTGAGACGGCTGTGGTAGTAGATTGGCGTAGATCTTTCCAGAACCACAGAAACCTGCCTGAATCGGGCAATATCCAGTCCGCTAATCCCAAATCAGGGTTTTTCACGAGAATAACGACTGTAAGGTTAGATATTGATCACGCAACAGCGGTTAAGATTCTGATGCTTTGTCAATCAAACTCTTTGATGCGTGTGTTTTCAGAACTGGTGCTGCTTTATTTTCAGCGCTT
>JALZUX010000264.1 GCA_023301405.1 Granulosicoccaceae bacterium
CAGCATAGAAACGCCCTCAGCACGCCCAGATCGAATCAGATACTGTGTATAAGAAGGATAAGCAATTGCGGATAATATACCGACTATTGCCACCACAATCAGCAGTTCTATTAAAGAAAAACCAAGGCGTGTTTTTTTGCAAATTGCATTGAATCTATTCATCTAGTTCGGACCAGCCAGTTCTAAAGAAACGTCGGAAGATATTAGGGTTATCAGGTTCGAGCAGATCGACTAATTTCACTGGGTTCGTACCTACCAAGAAATCAGGGCCGCCGCTCTGCCCGGTATCAATAATAGTTCCGCTAGGTACAATCCCGGTCCCGACAACAACGTAGGGTTGGAACACACTTGGTATCCGGTCGTCGCCGTACTGCAAATCAAAAATCTGCAAACGGGACTCACCCAACTGGTAATCACAACCGCTAGCATGCAGAGCAGAGTCAGGCGGCACGTACGAGGTCAGAAAAACCCGACTATCATGCGTTAGTGTTGATTGTAGAACTTTTTCAGCTCTAGCGTTAAGCACTCTATAAAAACCAAAATACTCATCGCTGGTAGCAGCTATTGTAGACCGGCCTCCAGGCTCAGTAAATTCCTCGAGCGAGGCCGACGTTATAACCTTCCGGGTTTTATTATCTTGATTTTCGACGTATCTATATTCAGCAACTGTATCTCCATTGGCATCTAGCTCATCACTAATGGGATTACTAAAAACCCACGGATCACGAATTGAATAGATCCGGTTCAAAACAGGTTCAACAAACAAAGGGCTTGAACGCATACCACTGCCGGTTACAATATTAAAGCTCGCCGTACTAAACGTGGTGCCATTTATCACTACGTCAAGGCGATTAAAAAACCGTAGAGGCTGCTTAACATTGCCAACCACCGGAGCTAACGAGGCGATCATTCCACCGGAGATCGCCAGATCATCAGTATCACCGGCATTTCGATCCAGATCGACGCGCCAGACATGGCCCGCAATATCAGAGAAAAACAAAATATCCACGGCACCATCAGCGTCGGTATCAACCGGGACTGGTGTCTCTGGAATACTGTCATTGATGTTAAGATTCAAATCATGGTGAGCACCCTTGCCCACCGACCAGATCAACTCTCCGGTTTCAAGATCGACCAGATAAACTGCATTACCATGGCCTGTTGCCTCAGGAGTAACCGGATAGCTAAGCGACTTATCGTCATAGAGCGGATTATAACCGCCGCCAAACATCAACACGTCCTTAATCTGACAATTGTCAGGGCATCCGTGCTGGATAGGAATCACTTGCGGGGTTGCCCAGGTTTGCCCTAAGTTACGAAATTCATTATCAGTCTCGCCATTTATTTTCCACAACACCTCAACGGGATTAGTGGTGTTGTATCCGTTACTAACATCCAGCGCAAATACACTGCGACCGCCGCGCCTTTGAGTCAGATATAACCATGCATTATCCACTTCATAGTCAAAGTTTGTAGTAGCTTTGTGAGTGGTATGCAGCACCATATTGCCATCAAGCCCATAGACGTGATCACCTATATCGTCATTCATATATTGTTTAATATTAGGCAGTAATTCTTGCGGTGTATAAGACCATTTCTCAACGCCTGTTTCGGCATCAACGGCATGCAACACACCCATATTATTGGCTGAAAATATAACCTCATTTAGCACTTCGGCCGATCTATCTGTCGCGGCTCTAGCCCAATAGCTCAATAACAGAGGACTGTTGTGAAGGGAGTCAGCAACATAGTAATTTGGTTCATCGCTGATATTGTCGCCATCTTGATCAATCACGTCTGTCCCACGAACAAAAGCTACAATGTTCTCGAGCTCGGCCTCAGATTCTGCATCAACCCAGGTCTGTGCAACATCTGTATGACGATTTACTTTGATAACAGAAATATCATTATTAAAATCAGCGGCACCACTGTCCGTATACCAATTTCGATCTTGGGGCTGGAGTGCGGCCATACCCCCGGATTGAACTAGCTGGCCGTCAGTACTCAGGGCCCAAAGACTTTGGGATCCAACATTTATTTCACCGCTCTCGCTAATTAGAGCATTACCATGCAGGTCAACTACCCGGCCATCGACAAGGCGATATTTTTTTACGTTGCCATTCCAGCGTGATGTCAGCCCAGGTTGAAAAAATGTGTAATAGAGTTCATCACTATGCCGACTTTCATTAAAAGCGTTTACGTTGATAGAGGGCGCAGCAAACGAACCAGTAATATTTCCCAAGATACCATTGAAGGCACTTCGTAAACTGTCTGCACTATTTGCCAAAAAGCTCCTACCACCACCGGCCTCTGCAACTGCAGTGAGCCAAACGTCTTGAAAATTAAACCCAATCGTATGAGTAATAATATTATTCGTGCCTGCAACTCTGCTCGAGTGGTCATTGGTGAACATAAATTTGGCAAATTCAACGCCGCAAGTACCATTGTCAAACCTACGACCAACGTTTACCTCCGCGCAAGACGATTCAGACATAAATTGCTTCGCTTTTTGCTGTATGTCCTCATCCGGTGTCGGGTTGCCATCAGTAACCACAATGACATGATTCGCTTCGCACTCATGGGCTATGGGCGAGTCATAAACTTCGGCGGTACCAGGCACTGGCAACTCGCCCCGAAAGTACTGAGTACTTTCCAACATCGCTTTGAGTGTTGGCGTTCCGCCTTCTGCTACAAGGCCTGCTAAACTGGTTTCTATCTTTGCTTTGTGATCATCGTTTAAAGGCGCTACCGGAACCCGGAGCCCCATGGATTTCCCTGTGAAATTCATGACTCCAACATTGATGTCGGTCAAATCGGCCAACAACAAATTCAGCGAGTCCTGCATGATTTCAAGACGAGTTTTAGCGTTAGGACCTGTTGAATCCGTTTTGTCCATCGAACCGGATGTATCAAGCACAAATAGTATGTTCGGCGCTTGTACACCTTGGGTGTAGAAAATTTCAGTATCATCAGCAAATGCGGCGGTGCTTAGCGTGACAGCTAACGCCAAACAGCTAGCAGCGCATTTGGATTTGCCAAACAAATATTTTTTTGAAATCTTCATTGCGAAGGAGACCAGAGCTTGAACAGGAAAAAATAGAAAAATCATAGTGATTGCTAGACTAAGGCCAACAATAGACAAAACGTTGCCGCTGATGTGAACTGATACCACGGTTCGGTTTCGCATCAGAGAGTTGCGCCGTAGCGTCTATAGATCCGACCAGCACTTTCACTCTACCAACACTTTCACCACTACAACCAATAAGATCATTGCGATTGGCTGTGATAGCAATATCACGTAAATCAACTGTGTCAGTTGATGTCAACGCTGTCGAACGATCAAGCCGGTAACTATTATTACGATTTTCTTGACTGCGTAATAACTCATCTATCAGCTCATCATCATCAGAGCTTTCGTTGAAATTCACTCCGCCGATTACAGCATTCAACTCACTGGATGCTGCATAGAACACACGCTGCCTGAACTGCTCATTACGAACAGTAGTTGACTGCGTTAGCAAATCTCCCATGGTCGCGACACCGATGACCGTTAAAAAAATTAACGCCACCAGCGCAACCACGAGAGCCACACCTGATTGATCATGCTTTCCCATAAAATATCCTCTAGGGCAATTTGCTGTTGATCGTTACGGAAGTGGAAAATACCTTCCTGGCGACGCGATCATTGGCGTAAGTAGTTGCGCTTGCATTAAACAACTGGAACGATTGATCACTCAGTGATTCAGTAGTGGTTTCAAATCCGTCAGACACGAGCAGCGCTATTTTTACTGCTCGAACCCTGTCCCAACCAAGCAACTGACTGCCATCAATCGACGGTACGTTACCTGCAGCCACGTAACTAAAGACCTGCTCATCGTCATTGGCAACACCATAGATCACTTGCATCTGATCAATGCCATCAATCAATGCTAGCCCCTCTGATCCGGCCAACCACTCATCAGCTGCTACATCGTAGCCCCTGCAGAAAAGAGAATTGGTGGGAGAAGATGGATCTTCTTTGTCGATATAGAATACGTTGGCGATCTGGCCACTGGCTGCTATGCCCGTACAATCCATTCGGCTCGACGGAAACATCTGAACAGCGATGCGATCAGAATTCGCGTTACTCCCGCCATCACCATCAGCATCACTGGTACAAGGTTTAAAGTCACCACAGTCACCAATGTAGAAAGGCACCTCCGTGCCATGACCGTCTCGAGAACCCGCTTGGCGAACAAATTGACTCAAGTAGGACAGCGCGAAACTCGCATTTTGCTCTAAGTTTGTATCAGCACCCTGGCGCTTAAACACTCGTGAGGATGTCACCATGTACTGCACGACCGTCAAACTGATAAATATGCCGATCACGATAGCAATCATCAGCTCGATCAGCGTAAGACCCTTTTGTTTCTTACGGAAAATACTCACGGTGTAAAACTCAATAGTAGACGTTCCTGAGTTGGATCGATCCCGTTCTCTCCAGCGGTGACGACAAGATCTTTGTTTGTGTCTCCGACCCGTGATATCCATGTCGTGACAATAGTGACGGTATCAATCCCCACGTCACAAGCCACCGTGCTGCAAGTCACTTCAGTACGCCAATCAATCACGGTCTCGTTCAGACCTGACTGATCTCGGCAAAAAATATCCCACAGATCAAACTCCGCCATCTGCGCCCCGGAACAAACTGCAGCACTACCCGCATTGGAATCGGCACAATTAACTTGAGGCTCGATACCACAATAGGCATCGCCTGTATTGTTAAACGTGTTGACGTAGTCAGCTATGGACTTGTTGTTACTGCGCATTCTGTCCGCCAACTCCTGAGATTTAGCAAGCACCACACTGCGCTGCTGAGAATCCATGGACATGCTCATAGATCGCAGTTGCAAGCCAGCCATACCACCTACACCCAATGCAAACACCACCAGCGCTATCATGACTTCAATCAAACTGATTCCGCGCTGCTTGTTCACAAACAACCCCTGTTATCGTTGCCTATCTGTCGCTCGCGAATTTTACCGACACGATTTATTTCTATGTACTTTCCTTTACTTGCTTCTAACCCTGGCGAACATACCGCGATTAAAATGTTACGGCTTTCGCTTGAGCTTAACCAGCCACGCAGATTAAAACTGATGAGGTCCCCATTATTGGCAGCATTGTCGCGGCTAGTGACTTTCCGCCCGGTCCGGCTCACTTGCTTGATGAGATCGTCGGTATCGAAGCCACTGGTCGTCGCGACGTATGCAGCGTTGCCAGCCGAAGTCCGACTCTCGAAAACGTCAACGTCACTAGTCCAATCCCTGCGTGCGGGGCGGCTAACAGTCACTGTAGCGCCTCGGGCACGAGCTTCGCTCCTTGCAAGCTTCAGGATACCGATCATTCTCTTAGTTTCTGCGGTCACAGTTCGCTCAGCGATCAAACTGCCATAGTTAGGCACGATCAGACCCGCCAGAATTCCCATGATCGCTAGGACGATCATTAGTTCAACCAGGGTGACGCCACGGTTAAAGCGTAATGTTGAAATCTTCATTTGGCCAACGGCCTACCGGTGAAAGGTAAGGTCCCAATCGCAAATCTCAGGCCAAAGCAAACTAACTGATCGACCCTATACAAACGGAGGTTCAATTTTTTGCCATTCCTGCCGCTGCCATTTGAAGGTTTGGGTTTTTATGCTGTGTATTGAGTTGCGGGACCTGCCGTACTTAGCACTAGCGGTGACATTTTTTTGGAGATAAGCACGTGCAGAAAGTCAAAAACAAAGGCTTCTCATTCATTGAACTTATGGTTGTGATTGCCATAGTCGGCATTCTTGCCTCTATTGCGGTGCCCAGTTATTCCAGCTACCTCGTCAACGCAAGACGCGCCGACGGGCAGATAGGCTTAAGGAATGCTGCACAAATCATGGAACGCTGCCGCACACAGAACTTCAGCTATGAGGACTGTAACGATAACGCACCGGCAGTGAGTCCCGATGGCTACTACAGTCTTGAATACTCTATTACCCCCCCAAACAAATACACATTAACCGCGACTCCGATTGCGGGTAAGTCACAAGCAAATGATGCTAAATGCAAAACATTGACACTTGATCAGACGGGCGCCACTGGCTCGACCCCTTCACCTGTCGACGACTGCTGGTAGATTGACTGTTTTATCCCGACAAAAAAATGGCCAGCATCGCTGGCCATTTTTTGGTGGAAGTATCAGAAATTACAAAGGTGTAACTTCTTCTGCTTGAGGGCCTTTCTGGCCGTCTACTTCTACAAAAGATACTGCCTGACCCTCTACCAGGGTCCGTCGACCTTCACCAACTATTGAGCGAAAGTGGACAAACAAGTCACTGCCGCTATCGCGAGTGATAAAGCCGTAGCCTTTCTCATCATTGAACCACTTTACGGTTCCTTGCTGCTTTTCAGACATTGTGAATCAGATCTCATATTGCACCAGGCATTCTTGCCTGTTTTGATAAAGCCAGCACTTACCGGCCTGTGAATGCGTGCGAGCAAAAAAAGTTTGCAGGCTAAAGCAGTTAATGTACTCAGCACACATGACTGCAATTCGCTGGGAACCCTCTTTTTCGCGCGATTGTCCAGATTGTATAGTCTCCTTATAAAAATACAATCAAAATCAAGTTTTTAGATGAAAAAATCAGTCACTTAGGTCATCACTCCGCTGCCAGCCGAGAATATCCGTAGTTTTACGGGTAATCCGGCAACAAATATAGACAGAAACCGGCCCTCGCATTACCCTCACCCCACGCCTTTTTCTCTCGAAGAGACCATGCAGCCAAAAAACATCGCCTTCGTTCTAACCCCTGAATTCGCGATGCTTGCGTTTGGTTCTGCAGTTGAGCCATACAGAGCCGCCAATATCACCTCAGGGAAGAACCTCTATCGCTGGACCTTTATCACCGATGATGGAAAACCCATAACGGCAGGCAATGGGTTAAGGGTGACACCAGACAAATACCCTGACTCAACCGATAGGTTTGACCGCATTTTCGTGGTAGGCGGTGTGAATTCTCGACAGCACAAGCCCGACACCACTATTCGCTGGCTGTTGCAACAAGCACATAGCGGCACGGCGATCGGCGCAATAAGCACCGGTACCTGGGTGCTTGCCAATGCTGGTCTCCTACATGGGCGACGGTGCACGATACACTGGCAGAGCATTGACGCTTTCAAAGAAGCGTATCCCGATATAAAAGCTGACCCATCAGTCTATGTGGTCGAAAACAATCGCTATACTTGCTGCGGAGGCACGGGCGCGCTCGACATGATGGTTCACCTAATTGCCGAGGATTACGGAGATAATGTTGTCACTGATGTGTGTACTTGGCTGTTCCATGATCGCATCCGAATTAGCACTGACGTTCAAGGTGTAGCTCAACATACGGCTCTTGCACGCAAGTCGCCAAAGCTTGCAGCCGCGTTCCGGGTTATGTCGTCTCACATTGAGGAACGCCTGACCCCCGGGGAAATCGCTGCCGATATCGGTGTATCGCAGCGGCAACTCGAGCGCCTTTTCCAACGCCACCTACAATGCACACCACAACAAAAATACATGGATCTTCGGCTACAGCACGCACGGCGCTTATTACTGGAAACCAGCCTGCCTATCCTTGATATATCTATCGCAGCAGGATTCACAAGCCAATCGCACTTCACTAAGTGTTATCGCGAGAAATTCAGACGCACACCCCGCAGTGAACGCTTAGGGCCATCTGGTCACTTATAACAACAGTCGTAACAAAACCCTATATTGATAGAGCCATGGTGTGTTAATTCTGCTGCAAGGGCTGAATAACTGCAAAAAAACGGGCTTCAGACTTCGGCAACCACGTTTGCTTTACCACTTACCCCGAGTTGCTGAATTACCTGCGCACGCGACACTAAGTTGCCACGTCCGCTGCTCAGCTTGCGACGTGCTGCATCATAAGAATCTGTCGCTGTTGCAAGCGCACCGCCTACCTTTTCAAGCTCTACAGTAAATGCCGCAAACTTATCGATCAGTTCTCCGGCTCTACGAGCTATCTGCTTGGAATTTTTATTCTGCAGCTCTGCCCGCCAAACGTTTTGAATTGTGCGACACGTCACCATCAGCGACGACGGCCCTACCATGATCACATCTTTTTCGTAAGCATCTTTGTATAAAGCACTATCATGCTCCAGCGCCACTTGAAATGCCGCCTCAACAGGTATAAACATCAGTACAAAATCAAGTGAATTAACGCCATCGATAAATTCGTATTGCTTTTGGCTGAGCGTCTCTATATGTTTTCGCAACGATTTCACATGCATTTGTATCCACTTACGCTTTTCCTCCTCATTTGACAGTGAAAGGTATTTTTCAAATGCTTTAACCGACGCTTTCGAATCAATAACAATATTTTTCTTGCCCGGCAGTCGCAGCAACACGTCAGGCCGTAACCTTCTGCCCAGTTCATCGGTGAAACTCACCTCGCGATCATACTCCCGGCCTTTTTGTAAACCGGCACTTTCCAGCACTCTTTCCAACACCAGTTCGCCCCAATTACCTAATGTTTTGTTATCACCCCTCAGCGCATTGGTCAGGCTTATTGCATCTTTGCTGATTCTTTCGTTTAGATTTTTCAGCTGCGATATTTCAGCCTTCAACAAATGCCTGTCACGCGAATCCCGGTCGTAGGTATCTTCAACACGCTTTTTGAAATCCCCCAACTGCTCGCGCAGTGGCATTAACAATCCATTCAGCTGCGACTCAGTCATATCAGCCAGACGACTATTGTTTTCTACAAAAAACTGCGCTGCGATTGATTCAAATCGTTTGTTGAACTCACTGTTTTGTCGTTCCAGAATCTCAATGCGCTCGGTGGAAAATTGAGTTTGGTGCCGCAATTGATTGTGGGCAACCTGTACAGCAGTCTGCAGGCGGACTACCTCCATATTCGCAATACGCAGCGCTTCGTCAACGCTTTCCAGACTCTGCTCTGACTGTAACAGCCGCCGCTCCCGATCCTCTGCGATAGCTTCTATAGACAATAGCCGAGCATGCTCTTCATACTCTAATTTGGTGATTGCACGTTGGCGACTGTTACTCAACAGCCAGCCACACAAGAAAGCCGCGATACTTACAATCGCAAGCGTTATACTTCCCTCAACATTCACTGATGGACCTGACCTCATACGCAAAATGATGTATTAATAATTAGATGAACACACTATATATAGTTAAGATAGACGATCCTCACGCGGATGCCACCGCTTTGCCCGGTAATCCTGATCTGAACGCCCCAAACCTTGGCGTCGTCAACTCATGACAAAGCCAATTGAAACAGATGTCGTCATTATCGGCGCTGGCCCGTGTGGATTGTTCCAAGTGTTTCAACTGGGCCTGCAAGGGATTTCCTGCTGCGTGATTGAAGCCCTACCCCATGCGGGCGGGCAATGTGCTGAGCTTTACGAAGATAAGCCTATCTATGACATTCCAGGTATTCCACATATTCTGGCAGGGGCTCTAACAGACCGGTTGTTACAACAGATTCGACCATTCAATCCGACCATCTACTATGGTCAAACGGTAGAGACTGCACAGATCAAAGAAGGTGGTGGTTATAAAATCGTCACAAGCCAAGGGCAAACGTTGACCGCAAAACGTATTATCCTGGCCGCTGGCGCCGGTGCTTTCACCACCGTACAGATGCGCGTTGAAGGCATCGAATTTTTCGAGCAAACACAGCTGTTTTACCGTGACTTTCCTGACAATCAATCAGCAAAAGAAGCTCTGAGCGGAAAACAGGTAATTGTCAGCGGGGACACCACCGCCGCCATTTCAACGGCGATAAGCGCTAGCGAGTTTGCCGACAAAACAACCTACATTCACCGCAAACGAAGACTCAACGCAAATGATGCAACAGTAGCAGCTCTAACCAACACTGTTGATGCCGGTAAGCTTTGCGTTGTCAATGGGAAGGTCACTGGCTACACCGCCAACGACAAAATGATTACACACCTTTCTGTGATTGATCACAATAAAGAAACGGTTAATTTGCCAGCAGATATGATTCTTGCTCGCCTTGGCAATTCACCAAAAATAAATAACTTTCTCGACTGGGGCTTACAGTCAATCCGCAACCATATCGAAGTAAATCCCGCCAACTTCCAAAGCAACTTGCCAGGCTTCTACGCGATCGGTGACATCAACACGTATCCTGGTAAACGCAAACTGATCCTCTGTGGTTTTCACGAAGCAACACTTGTCGCCTTCGATATCGCCGCCCAACTGAACCCAAATAAGCCAATACACACTCAATACACAACCACCAGCACCGAATTGCACAAACGCCTTGGCGTCACCGAAAATCGGCAAGTTAGTGGCCTGGACATCATTAAGGAATTATAAAATTGAAACTTGATCGCCGAATAATGGACATCCTGGTTTGCCCAATCACCAAAGGCAGCTTGATACAAATTGGTGAAGAACTCTGGAGCAAACAGGCTGGGCTGGCTTTTCCAATTAACAATGGCATTCCTGTGATGCTTGAATCGGAAGCACGGTCTTTAACAGAAGAAGAAATAGAGTCTTTGAAAAAGCGTTAAAGCTGCTCTGTACAGCAAATAAAAGCTCACCGCCCTGCAGCATTGAAAATGCTTTGACCGCCAGCGTGATAACCGCCGGGCACTAGAATCCTCTCACACACACAAAAACGGCGATGCTAAATCATCGCCGCTCAAATCTAAAACAAGTTGTTTTGTCTTTAATTCATAACTATCAGCCTGCTTTGCAGCCTTAATCCATGATGGCCCTATAAATATAGATTTTTTTGACTACTCAGGGCATGGTCTAGTCAGTTTACTTTATATAAACAGCCTGAGTCATCACTTCAGAAAACGCATCAATCAATGCCCCATCTACGCCTATTGTTTTTCGTAATTGAAAGTACAGTGTAGGTTTTCCTTGATCGGACTGACGAGGTGAAAAATGCAGCACATCGCTGTAATCTTTCCAAAGTGCTCCTGCAAAATTTGGATTAGTGCTAACCCGATAATGCGTCGGCTTGCCTATGCTGTAAGAAAGAAACGAAAGACCATCGTCACCACTCGGGAAATAAGAAAGTGCCTCAATAACCAATGGCCAATCTTCAGATTGCTCTCCACGAGTTATACCTTTCTTCAGGCCAACCATTTTCAAAGCACGGCATTTCTTGCTCGACAGCCCTTCGGTCACAAGAATATCTTTTATGATGTTGTCACCAGTTGTGGGAGCTTGCAGCGCGATACCACGAAAGTTCTGTTTAGACACGGTGATTAAGACCGGCTTGTCCGGTACATTGTCATACAACGCCACCCCGCTGTAAGAGGTTACCCCAGTAGCGTATTTGGCCGGATCCGCCGCTGTGCCAAGACACACAGATGCGTTAGCGACAGGCAATCCGCTGTTTGCGTCTAACACTCTCACCCCCAACTTAGCGGAGAAGGCGGACGAGGAGAAAAGCAGACCGGCAGTCATTGCCATCACCATTCCTGAGCACATCTTTAAGCTTGATAAAAACATATAATTCCCCTGACAGAATTAAACACCAGAACTGGGGACAAACGGCAAGGCGTCTGTCGGGTGTTAAGTTGGGGAATAGTAAAGAAACGGCTACATGACTGTCAATCTATTGGCACATCAAGTTCCAGTTTAGCGACACATGTCACCAAAAAGTCCGAACGAACTGCCCGCCAAGACCTAGGAGCCTGTCCGGGAACTAGGGTCGTTGCGAGG
>JALZUX010000265.1 GCA_023301405.1 Granulosicoccaceae bacterium
AGGGTCAGATTAAAGCGCCAGCTTTAAAAGAAAAGCCTCTATCACCGTCAGCATCGCGGCTGAAGAACCCCGCTTATTCCTTGATGAACGGCAAGTTTTGCGCCTTAGCCGCTTGGCTGTTGAGCAGCGAATCTCGTGAGCAATACAAGGGTGTTATAACAGCGAAAGCCACTTGGAATTATAGAAAACGGACACAGTTATAGAAAGCGGCAGACCCGATGAACTAGCTGTTTTAGTGAGGGTCTGATCAATGAGAGCTACATCGCGAGGAAAAGGCAGAGTAGTTGCAGCTAATCCTCCGGCACGATCCAACACTTTCAGGAATACTTAATGAATTATCCGATCAAAGCGTCTTTGCCGCCTGCGATCCTTTTTGCCATTGTTGGAGTCGTTGTGCTTTACGCGGCACAGCTACTGGTATTTCCAGAAGTTGACTCTGGCATGTACTACCGGATTGTATGGGGCAATGCGATATCGCCTGTCATTGTTGCGATCTTCCTGACCGCCATGTTTTTGTTGTTCAGTAAGCGTCGAAAACTTGGCGTTGAAAAAAAGATGTCAACGTATTTTCTGAGCGATGTTGGCCCAAGGCTATTTGACCACCAAACCCGTATTGAAGACGTCACCGATCAATATCCAGCTGTGCGTGACAATTTGCTGGTGCATCGCTGGCGGCAGATGCAATTGCTTATAAATAAAACGACTAATTCAAATGATATGCAAGGCGTTCAAAATCATGCGGAAAACGAAACAGAGCACCTGCAAAACTCATACTCCTTGCCTCGCTATTTTGTGTGGGCGTTACCGATTGTGGGGTTTATCGGCACGGTGTGGGGGATTGGTTTAAGTATTTCTTTTTTCTCAGACACCATGAGTTCCAGCCAGGCAGGTGCCAGTGTGTCGTCAATGCTGCAGCAAAATATTCCGCTGGTCACCAAGGGGCTATCCACCGCGTTTGATACCACGCTATTGGCGCTTGTGTTAAGTGTGCCTGTAACCGGATTTTTAGTCATGACTGAGCGCGATGAACGCGATTACCTGTTAGGACTTGATGAGCAGTGGCGCCGCTTTCTGGCTATGCGGCCAAACCCCGCTGCCGAGTTTGAATCAGCAGACGTAGATCACCCTGATCATCACAGTCATGCACAAGCGGTAGGCGAGACGCTTCGTGATCTGCGTGAAGACGCGTTTGATCATTACCAGCAACGCTTAAATCACAGAGACTAGCGTGGATAACACTAGTGTGTGCCGTCGTTTGGGTTTCGCTATTGATTCACAGCGCCCGATTCTCATGAATTACGTGGGTTGCCAATGTTAGCGGTCGGGTCAAGTCGTAAGCTGACGCTTGAGCTATTTCCGTTCATCAGTTTATTTTTGTGTGTGATCGGCGTGTTGGCCTTTTTGCAAAATTTACTGGTCATGGGTGATATCGGTGCGTCAGAAGAAGACGCTGATCAACCACAGATTTTCCAAACCTCGTATCAGATAGATACCTACCCGGATCGGCTGGTGTTGTTACCCCCTGATTCACCACTAACGCAATTGCGTGAAACGCTTACTCTGGATGAGCAGGCCGGTATTGACTCCATTATAGCCGGGCGCGGATTTATACGTGAAGCACAAGGGCTTGAATTAGACCTGGGGCCCAACTTCAATGAAGACTATTTGCGCATTGCGCTTAATGAAATTGCCACCATTAATCGGGTATCAAAAGAGCGCGGCCTTGCGTACGAAGAATATATTTTGTTCCAGATACACAGCGGTGGCAGTGATGCCTACCACTACTTGGTAAATCTATTGGATCTGCCACAATACAGCCACATTCGATCCGGGTTAGATATAGCCGACTTCGACGCCGCAGAAGAAACTCAAGCCGAGGTGCCGCAATGAGTCTTGATTCGCTTACTGATCTCGTGTCCAACGCGGTTGGTGTTTTAATACTGTTATTGCTAATGACTGCGCTGCAGTCCAGCAACCCTCACTATGAACCACCACTACCCATTGAACACCAAAGTGGTTTGCTGCCTCAGTTTTACTACGTGCACCGGGATCGTATCCAAACCATAGACGTTAACGCCGCCTTTACAAATGGCTTATTAGCGGCTAGTGAATCAGACGCAGAGTTTCGTGTTAATGCTGATTTTATGGGGCGTCAGGATGAATTTTTAACTCTTACTCTTCAGCCTGTTGATACCGAGCATTGGCCAAAATTTGAAGAGCTTGCCAATATCGATTCTGTGCTTGGCAAATCGGCCGCCGGTATCGACAACAGCACGCGATTTGCTTTTTTCTTCGTTAAAGATGAAGGCAACGGTGACAGCTTTAAAGAGTTTTCAAAAATCAGACAATGGTTCCTTGATCGCGGTACGGCGGTCGGGTGGTTACCGGTCACTGATGATAACCCGGCCTATTTATGCAGCTGGGGTAACGTTGCCGCCTGCCGGTACAGTCCATCCTACTATGGGCAGCAAAGCTAGTGAATCAAAAGCCCCCACATGCCCCTGACAACAGACGTAAGCGCAGCCGCATTGAAGCAATCCGCTCATGGTTTGAAGCAGCAGATCAGAGTGCCCACAGTGCGCAACCCGACCCCGATGCCTATCGCGCCATCACCGCAGACGCTCGTGAACAGTCGTTAAGTCGCCACGATAAAAAACTGCATGACATCACTGACCTTCAAACCAACTTACGCATCAAGGTGTTTATTGGCCTTGCATCAGCGTTGGTGGTGTTATCAGTAGCAGCGTGGCTATTGCATAGCCGCCTACCTGACTACAACGAAACTGCACCGCAAAGCCTTGCCACCTGGATCGAACAACAAAAGATGCTCAGGCAAATGCAGCAGGTGCAGCAATGGCTGCAGGAAGGTAAGGCGCAAAGTGACTTGCCTCCACCGCAGAACATCGAAGAATTACAGGCGTGGTTGGACCAGATAGAGCTCAACCCCGATATACAAAAGCTTGACCCTGACGAGGCAACCGGAGAGCCGGGGTTTGTACCTTTTCAATGCTCTGCAATGCCGATGAATTGCCCGGCGTCAGATGTACCCAGTGGTTCTGGTGAGCCGCGTATCGAGCTAGGCTATTTAGTGCGCAACGCCAAAACAATGCTGGTAAACAATGGTGAATGCGACGAAGCGGTTAACCTGATGGGTGAATACGAAAGCTTGTTTGGGTGGCGTAAGTCAGAGGCTGTCACCAAAGCACAAACCGAGCTCTCAGTAGCGCGTTGCTTTATGGATAGTGAAGACACAGAAAAAGCGCAAGTCCATTATCAACGTACTTACTGTGCGTCTGTTGCAGACCCTGATCCTGATCAGGCGATGAGCGCACTTTACGGATTGGCGCGTATCGCCTGGCTTGATAAAGACTCGGCCTTGTTAAACAATCGTGTGCAATGCAGTGAAAGCCTGCTTGATTATCATCTTCAGGAAGATCCGGACGTAAACGCTTTATACAACTACATCACTCTATCGTTAATGCATTATGAATTCCTTGACGACACCAGAGAAGCCATTCGTCTGGAAGAAAAAGCCATAACCACCGCACGTGAACTGGCCGTCAGTGCCGGGCCTGAAGACCGTGAAGAGCACTTGGGCTTGATGCTGACCCTACAGATGAACCTGATGGAAGGTTATCTCACTATCGGTGAGGCAGAGCCCATGGTGCGCCTGTTTGATGAACTAAAGAGCAACCCTTTGCTAGAAGACGGTGATCGGCTTGTCGCACTGGGGTTGTTGGTCATGCAAGATCTAATCGATGGCAATACACAATCGGCCAGAGAAACCATGAATAACATCATGGTGCGCTACCAGACACTTGCTGAATTTACCACCATATGGTCATGGAGTGCGTTTGATCGCTGGCAGCTAAAAACTAAATCTTCCCGCAGTAGTGAGGTTGATACATTGATCAGAGAACTACGGTTAGCACTTGCTGCCGACAGGCCGCCTGACTCACTGCAAAAGTTGTCTAGAGTACTTGCAGCGCTGGGGGCAGGGTAATCATGGCTATTTTCGAGCAACTGCTGAAAAATCAGTTAACGCAAGCCAAGCCCGCACCAGACGCCGCTACCGATCAACATGAAACCGCAACACCTTATCGTCGCTGGGCACTCGGTTTCAGAACCCTTATCCGCCTGCGTTATTTATCGATCAAGAAAAGCGTGTTGGCAGACAACCGTCAGGCACTTCGATACGAAGTAACCACCGACGATGTGCAGCACGGTGTGCTTGATAAAGTGCTGGTTGCACGCAAAGCCGGTAAATGGTGGGCAGTGCTGTTACGGCCTTACGTGTTTTATCCGCTGGTGTTAGCGCTGTTGGCGTTGGCTGCCTACGCGGTATTCCTGTCTCAAAAGGCGGCGCATGAGCGGGCGGTGTTCAAAAATAATATTCCACATTATGCTGATACGGTATACCAACTAAAATCGTTGCAAGGGCAGACTGAAAAGTCAGACACCCATGATGATCAAGTCGCCGTCACAGAGCGCGCGATAGATGATTCAAAACAGCAAATAGTTGATTATTTCCAACTGCAGCCAGCGATTGTCGAAGTGTTAACCCCTGTCCTTGACGGAGTCCGAAGTAGCGACCTGCCACAGCCCGAATTAGTCAAAAGAGTTAAGCTCCTTAATGATCAACTGTTTAGTAACAAGGTGCCCTACTACATCAGTTTAGTGACAGAAATAGCCGATTGCGCACACCTACCCATAGAAACTTTTCTGCCCCGCTTGTTTGGTGGTGGAGAGCACACTGATGAAACCTGCTTAGTACATGCCTTGTTATCTTTCCATGTTGACGAACATCGCTACTACGCCGATGGTGAAGTTGATCACTTAGCCTATTTTACACGCCGCCTTGATGAGCTCACCATCTATGAGCAAGGGGTTTTAGGGCGGGTGCATATCGGTGACAACACTGCTCAGATTATGTTGAGTAATATTGAAGGCGCCAGCGCAAGTTCACTCAACGCCGTTAATGAAGGCGAGCTGCAAACTAAGCTGATGCCGCAAGGCATGCCTGACGTCTACGGACTGGAGTCACTAGCCAGGCGTTTGCAAAGCCGGGTGATAGAGCAATACGTTGAAGAATTTGAGCAGTCATGGCGCTGGCGGCTACAGCGCGTGTTTAATCAGTTGACGGGCAGGGACTCAAGCTTGCTGGTGGCGGCGGCACAAAAGCTACAGCGTCGCACCGCTGATGTAACAGCCTTCCATGAAGTGCAGCACCTTGTTGATCAATTTAATGATCTTCAAGAGCCAGGCTGGTTTCAAAATACCCTGGACGAAGTCGGTGATAGCGTTCCATCGAATGCAAAATTCCGTGAGCATGTATTGTGGGAGTTATCAGCTTTTTTTACACACTTTGCCTACGGTGGTGAGCTTAACGGTATTTTGCTAAATGAGTTTACAGCGATAACACTTGACCCCATGCTGCAGGATCAGCCTCACTATTACAGTATTCGAATTCTACTACCGGTATTGCAAGCGATGCAGGAAGGGACACTTGAAAGTGTACCGCCAACACCGGCTTCAACGCTTGGGGATGTGGCGCGGTCTTATAAGTTATTGGCGACGAACGCTGATGAGTTAGATACCTTAGCACGGGATTCTTATCGGATTTTATTCGGGCGGGAATTACCGGGATTGGTGGAGTTACAGTAGGGTTGCCTGCCGGCGGCTTTTGTTTGATGTCGCTTTCAGCGGGA
>JALZUX010000266.1 GCA_023301405.1 Granulosicoccaceae bacterium
AATAACAACGATGGGCCGTTTGAAAAGTGACTCCCGCGGAAGGCGACACCTAATAGGCAGCCCAGCAGGGACACCATTTAGACAGCGGCCCCCGGCAAGGTCCCGCCGAAGGCGACATCTAAACCCTCGTCCCTAGACAAGCACTAATTATTGCTTAATCCCGCCCATAACCGCATGCTATCGCAAAGAGTTTTCAGCCCAAAATAGTACGAGCCTTCAATCCATGCGAGACCCACGCTACGACATCCTGTTTGAGCCAGTTAAACTTGGCCCTGTCACCGCCCCTAATCGTTTTTATCAAGTGCCACATTGCACTGGTATGGGATACCGCTACCCACGCACTGAAGCAAAACTTCGTGGCACCAAGGCAGAGGGTGGTTGGGGTGTTGTGTCAACACAGGAATCTGAAATCCATCCGTCAACCGATATCACCCCGGCCAACGAGGCACGAATCTGGGATGAACGCGATATCCCTGCCCTGCGCTTAGTCACTGACGCTGTACACGAACACGGAAGTCTTGCCGCCATTCAACTGGTGCACAATGGCCTTCACACCAGCAACCGTTATTCCCGATACTCTCCGCTAAGCCCGTCAGCACAGGTCATCATCCCTGATGATCCCGTGCAGGCGCGTGGCATGAGTAAGCATGATATTACTGAATTCAAACGCTGGCACAAAGAGGCGGCATTACGTGCTCGCGAAGCCGGCTTTGATATTATTTACGTGTATGCGGGGCACGACATGACATTGCTTCAGCATTTTCTATTGCAGCGCTATAACCACCGTACCGATGAATACGGTGGCTCGCTTGAAAATCGCTTGCGACTTTTTCGTGAAGTGATCGCTGACACCAAAGATGCGGTTGGCGATACTTGTGCTGTTGCAGTCAGGTTAGCGGTTGATGAACTGATGGGCACAGACGGCTTGCAACACGACGGTGAAGCAAAAGATATCATACAGGCGCTGGCCGAAGAGCCAGATCTGTGGGACGTCAACTTGTCAGACTGGTCAAATGATAGTCAAACCTCACGATTCTCTGAAGAAGGCTATCAGGAACAATACACACGGTTTGTTAAGTCAGTAACCACCAAACCGGTGGTTGGTGTCGGACGGTATACCTCACCAGACACCATGGTGCGGCTTATCAAAGAAGGTCATCTTGATTTTATTGGTGCTGCACGACCATCTATCGCTGATCCGTTCCTGCCAAAGAAAATTGAGTCCGGTCGCATCGAAGAAATACGTGAGTGCATCGGCTGCAACATCTGCGTTGCTGGCGACAATACCAATGTGCCAATGCGCTGCACTCAGAACCCGACTATCGGTGAAGAATGGAGGCGAGGCTGGCACCCGGAAAACATTCCACCACGTCAGGCACAAGCCGCCTGTTTAGTCATTGGGGGTGGGCCTGCCGGACTTGAAGCAGCACGCGCAATGGCGCAACGCGGTATCAATGTCACGCTGGCCGATGCTAATAAAGAATGGGGTGGTCGCGTAACACTGGAAAGTAAGCTGCCCGGGCTTTCAGCCTGGGGGCGAGTCAGCGACTGGCGCGTCTGGCAGTTGCAACAAGTAGCAAATACAGAGCTCTACCTGCACAGCGAACTTAATGCAGAAAACATATTAGAATACGGCGTTGCCAATATTGCTATCGCCACCGGTGCAACATGGCGTCGCGACGGCGTCGGCAGAGCACACCGACTGCCGCTTGAGTTTCTACATCAACGCAGGGTACTTACACCCGACGACCTTTTAAAAAACGGCACAAGTGTCATCACTAGTGCCGGCCCTGTGGTCATTTTTGACGACGACCGTTTCTACATGGCTAGCGCACTAGCTGAACTAATAGCGGGTAGCGGCGTTGAGACAATATTCGTCACACCCACACCTGTCGTCGCTCCCTGGTCAGACAATACACTGGAACAGGAACGCATTCAGAAGCGATTGATTGAACTGGGTGTACAGATAATTCCGTCGCATACATTGGCTAATATGTCAGATGAGACCCTGACAATCGCCTGTGGTTATTCCGGTAAGCACACCGAAATAAATTGTGCACAATTGGTGTCAGTCACTTCCAGAACCTGCAATGACTCAATATGGTTTGAATTAGAGGATCAAAAACCGGTGTGGAAAGACGCGGGAATAGAAAGCATTACCCGTATCGGTGACTGTGTGACACCCGGCCTTATCGCCAACGCCGTGTACTCAGGGCATGGTTTTGCAAGAGATTTTGGTTTAAAAGAATCACCCCAACCACTTCGCGAAGACATGGCAACACTATAAATGCACACCATGGACCATGAAGTATCCATTAATGACTGGCTGAAAACCAACAGTGGCATCAATACACCACTTCTAGCAGCCCTCGATATCAATGGCGTGATGAATGGTAAAAGCGTACCTTTGGCTGACGTACTGAAAGTCGCCAACGCCGAAGTTCGCATGGCGCTGTCTACCGCTACTGTCAACATATGGGGCAATGAGATCAACGGCACCAGTCAGGTCTTTGAAACAGGCGACTGCGGCATAAGCGCTCAGCCTACTGACCCGCACACCTTACCGAAGTATTCTGGCAGATAATATAGCCCTTGTGCCAACAGATTACTGGCAGGAAGACAATACAGGTCTGCGTACCAGTTGCAGACAATCCACCCGCGACACACATCAAGAGTGCAAGCAGCGCGGTTGGCAATCCGTTGTCGCGCTAGAAGTTGAATTTTATCTTTATAATCTTGCAGAGTCACAACTGGTGCCGCCAAAATCACCTGTCTCAGGTTAACGCTTGTTTGGCCGTGAGTGCACCTATCAACGGCACGGCCTGTGACCAGGGTTTCGACGATGTGTTGTACGATATGCCTCGCGATTAAATCGTTTGAGGCAAGTAGTTTTATCAGTAATACAATGCCACCACTTCTGAAAGAAGCATTTCTTATCTACAAAAAACAACAGTATGCCGTATTTTCCAATCAGGTAACTCAACTTCAAATTGATACGTTTCGACATCGAAAATAAAGAACAACGGTATTTAGGAATACCAATATCTCACGCATCTACTGTATCGCCTTTAGTGAGTATAAAAATCGTCGGTAGCTGATATCACTGAAAGGTGCATTAATTTACTGCCGCCGACTCACCAGTACATTCGTACAATAGTTGTAGCTATTCAGCTTGTTCTTCCCATTACCACCAGCACGCAAATAACTATTGTAAGTATCAACCAACACCCTTGTTCAGCGAGAGCCTCTTTACCATCAGTCACACTATAAGTGTTGACCTATGGCTCTGTATTAGCCTCATGGCGTATACTGATCAAAAATGATATCAAGCCAAGGGTTTGCCTGCGGTGTTCAATCGCACGGCACCACGATTACCATTCTCTGAAAATCATACCTGGCACAAGCATTTTGACGATACAACATTAGTCATCAAGGACAACACCATGAAAGCAATACTAGGCACCATGACATTCAGCGATCAGGTCAATCACGACGTTGCCAGCAGTATGATCGGTGCCTTCAAGGAATCGGGCCACACAGAGCTTGATTCAGCCTACGTCTATTGTGGTGGCAACACCGAGAAACTGCTGGGTGACCTCAATAAGCAAGGCGTATTGGACAACTGTGACATTGCTACAAAGGTCAACCCGAAAGAAGGCGGATTAACCGCAGATTCAATAAACAGTCAGTTTTCTACCTCACTCACCAGCATGGGGCTGGACAGCACCGATCTACTGTACTTGCACCAACCCGATCTTAACACACCAATCACTGAATCCCTTGAAGCACTGAACCAGCACTACCAGGCAGGAAAATTTAAACGATTCGGTTTAAGTAACTACGCTGCCTGGCAGGTTGCAGAAATAGCGGGTATCTGCGAGAAGCGCGGTTACATGATGCCAACCGTTTATCAGGGAATGTATAACGCCATCACTCGAGATGTTGAGCGCGAATTGTTCAAATGCCTGCAACACTACAATATCGCGTTTTATGTCTACAATCCGCTTGCGGGCGGCATGCTAACCGGCAAACATCAAGACGTCACAGCTGCTCCGGCCGACGGACGTTTTTCCGGCAACGCTGAATACCAGAAACGCTACTGGAAAAATGACTACTTTCAGGCGGTCAATACATTTACAGACGCCTGTGAAAAAGACAATATTAATCCGGCAAGTGCTGCACTACGATGGCTTGCACATCACTCAGATTTAAACAACGATAAAGGCGATGCGATCATACTAGGCGCAAGTTCAATGCATCACTTTGAGCAAAACCTACAAGCACTTCAGGCAGGGCAACTGCCCCCCGCTATTGTTGAATCTTTAGACAAAGGTTGGGACATCGCCAGAACAAATTGCATTAAGTATTTTCGACCGTAATTCCAAGATATAAGGTTTCAAATTATGCAACAACTATTAAGATCATTTAATCGATTTTTCAATTTGGCTTGCTTACCTGCGAATAATACAGGTGCTTATATAGTGCTAGTTTTTTTCGCCTTCTGGGCAAACCCTGCCATCGCCGCCGATAATTGTAACTACATCGCCGGCCCCACCGATGCAAAGGTGGTGAACGCTGCCGAACCGTCAGCGGGTATTAGTAGCGCCTGGTACGGCAATGCCACAAACCTATACACTCATGGGGTGCTAGGTGATTCAGTAGAGGCCCATACGCTCTACGCAACATCGCCCGGCAATGAAGGCTGTGCGCATGAAATAACACTTGATGAATACTCGGTCTTTGAGGACGTCAACCCGCGTATCGCCGATGTCACCGGCGACGGCAATAACAACATTATTGTCATAGAAAGCCATGTCGACAAAGGCGCTTCTCTGGCGGTCTACGGGTTAGCAAACGGCACATTAGCGAAAATTGCCACCACACCGCATATTGGCACGTCTAATCGATGGCTGGCACCGGTAGGTACCGCTGATTTTAATAGCGATGGCGTTAATGATGTCGCTTACGTGCAAACTCCACACATTGGCGGACTACTGAAAATTTGGTCTTTCAAAGACCAAATCCCCAACCTGTTGGTAGCAGATGGTAGATACTCTAATCATCGTATTGGTGAAAACTACATCACTGGTGGCATAAAAATCTGTGACAACAAACCAATAATGATTCTCCCTAATCAACAGTGGTCAAAAACCTTATCGGTTACCGTTGACGGTGACACAATTGCCTCTAAGGTTTACGCCAATAACGTACAGCAGAAAACCATTAGTCAGGCCTTACAGTGCCAATAAAGCCAGCGCCTTAACCCACGCACTACTCGACTGGCAAGAGTTCAACAGATCGCCTAATCAAGCAACAAGCGTAGTCCGCCGTGTGCGGGCGATCAGGCGAATAGATTTACCGTCACAGGTGATTGGCTATAGCAACAGGGTTTTACACGTTATTACTCACTAAAAACTCTTGAGCTATTCACCAAATTCGTCTTCACACACGCTGTTAATCATGTCTACTCTGCTATTCACCGTAAACTGACTACTCTGCAAAACAGTGTCTGCAACGCGACCACCAAAATTTTTCATTTGCTTAGCATCATCTTCAATGACCTTGACCGGATATACCGTATCCTGACAAAAAGTGGATATCACTGAATCTTCATTCAGCACTGGCATTGGCGCTTCACCGGTTTCACTGTGTGCCCGAACCCGATCACGAAGCATCTTACGCAACTTAGACACCCCACGGTCAGACGTCACCCTGTGCTCAAGTGCGTGCACGGCGATTGGTCGCTGTGACACTTGCACTTCATAGTCACCGGGTTGGCGCTGTTGCTCTTCATAGGGACGACCAGCGGTCTGCCCCATGAAATCAATAGTTTCCTTACCCACCTGTGATGGATCATCCTGACCACGCGGATCAAGTTGCTGACTAAAAAAGCGCCACCCAATCGTTAGAGTATTTGTGTTATCGATCGGCACCATCCAACGTAGCATCGACACCCGTTGGAATATTTTTTTGCCTTCTGCTTCTTCCCAGATTGCACCGGTTTGATTGCCGTTGGGGAAAATTGAATCGGTGGTACGGGTCCATAGGTGATCCCCGACACGGCGGGTTTGAACATTCATCATCCCCAAAGGGGTGGTGCGATATTCAATTAATTGCTCAACACCCGACGCCGCACCAAACTGCACACCGCTGGACAGCGCATGAAGATGAAGCACATGTATCGGGTCTTGGGTGTTTTCATAAACCTGTAACCAGTTAGCCGGCATACTCAGCGAAAAGGTTTTAGATTCTGTGCCCTCAATGTTCATGGTGTCATAGTTAGGAAAGTCAGGCTTCTTATCTGGCGGCCCCATGTAGGCAAATACAATTCCATTGACCTCATGTACCGGGTAGGCACCCTGCACTACTTTGTCACGGACCGGACTGCCCAACGGTTCAGACGGCGCATCAATCAATCGGCCATCAACATCAAAGTGCCAGCCGTGATAACAGCACTTGATGCCGCAGTCCATAATAATGCCAAACTCAAGCGATGCACCACGGTGGGCGCAGTGTCGGTGCAACAAACCTAATGTGCCCGCATTATCACGAAACAGCACGAGATCCTCACCCAGTATGCGTATCGCAAGCGGCAGGTCACTGACTTCATTTGACATTGACACCGGCTGCCAGTAACGCCGCAAGTATTCACCACAAACGGTGCCCGGCCCGACATGCGTCAGTTCGGGGTCTTCGCAAGGGATATCTGTTTTGTAGTAACCGGAATAAGGCGCGGTTGGCGAGTCAGTCATGTGGAACCTGCAGTGTCATCGGGCTTTAATAATCCTACGGCATATCGAACGAATACGCATCAGCTTTGATTTAACTTTTTCCAGTAACCATACATTTTGATCGCAAACCACCCGTTAAATTGAGCGCTTGATTGTTGCTTATAGATCGTTATCACCCCAGAAAGCTGCCACTAGCGGGTTCGTCAAACTCTTCTTCAATGCACACAAACCAACGTTGTACGGCTCAAGCTCAGGCTTTACATTCAGTACCCGTATATTACCCTCCACTGGACTGTTATCAAGAACCAACTTAGGCACCACGCCAATTCCCAACCCAAGACTCACCATGCTGACAATCGCCTCATTACCGGCCACCTGGGCATAAATTCGCGGGCTAATGCCTTTGTCACGAAACCATGCATTTACTCTGGTACGGGCAAGCCCCCCCTCAGATAGAATCATTGGCACCTGCGACCACTGCTGTTTCGCGTGTTTGCCGCCGGTTGGCACGTCAAGGTCGCCGCGTTCACGTGGGACGATAAACAACAACGGCGACATGGTGATTGATTTAAATACGACACCCCTTGGCAATGTGCCCGGCAACGCGGTAATGGCAATGTCTTCTTCACCAGCCACTATCCGACTGATCGCATGTTCAGGATCACCGGTATGCAGCTTTATTTCGATGCCGGGGTAATCTGACCGGAATTCATTCAGCAAGCTAAACAAAATACTGTGACTGGCAGTTACCGAACAATACAAACTGATCTCACCTTGCAAGTTATCCGACTGATCTGCCAGTTCATTGCGAATCAGATTCCACTGCCTGATTGCTTCCTTGGCGTACTGTTGAAACTTGAGGCCCTGCGCCGTCAAGGACACAGAGCGGTTATCCCGATTAAACAGCACAGCCCCGGTTTCGTCTTCTAATTGTCTGATATTCCTTGAAAGGGCTGAAATACTTACATTTTCAGCCACACTTGCCTGCCCGAAATGCAGATGGTTCGCCAGCGCTAAAAAGTGATTTAAAAGTCTACTATTCATAACGGTTAATTTACCTCATATTTTCACAATATGGGACACTGTGTTGCATTTATTTCAATTTACGAAACATTGCTATTCCGATAAGCTACCTGCATTCGCTGCTGTCTGCCCGCCATCAACTCCGTTGACCCGACCGGCGGTCCAGCGCCCACACGCCCGCACAACCTAAAGAAACAACCGTTATGTCAGAAAATTACTTCAACTCCTTGTCACTGCGCGAACAATTAGAAGAACTAGGCAAATGCCGGTTTATGCATCTGGACGAATTCACCGACGGAGTGACAGCCCTTAAAGGCAAAAAGATGGTCGTCATCGGCTGTGGCGCCCAGGGCCTCAATCAGGGCTTGAACCTACGTGACAGCGGCCTTGATGTCTCATATACCCTGCGGGCAGAAGCCATCGCCCAGAAACGCCAATCATGGAAAAACGCTACTGAAAACGGATTCACAGTCGGCACCTACGAAGAACTCATCCCCACCGCTGATGTGGTTCTTAACCTGACGCCAGACAAGCAACATTCCGCGGTGGTCGCCGCCATTATGCCAATGATGAAAAAAGGCGCATGTCTGTCTTATTCACACGGATTTAATATTGTTGAAGAAGGCATGCAGATTCGCGACGATCTAACCGTCATCATGGTTGCTCCCAAATGCCCTGGCTCTGAAGTACGTGCAGAATACGTGCGCGGCTTTGGTGTGCCAACATTAATCGCCGTACACGAAAAAAATGACCCGAATGGCCAAGGCCTGGCGTTGGCAATGGCCTACGCAGTGGGCACCGGCGGTCACAAGGCCGGCGTACTGATGTCTTCGTTTATCGCTGAAGTAAAATCAGACCTGATGGGTGAGCAGACCATCCTGTGCGGCATGCTGCAAACAGGTTCTCTCTTGTGCTTCGACAAAATGATTGAAGAAGGCATTGACGCAGGCTACGCATCAAAGTTAATTCAATACGGTTGGGAAACTGTCACAGAAGCATTAAAGTATGGCGGCGTCACCAACATGATGGATCGCCTGTCTAACCCGGCAAAAATTAAAGCCTTTGATCTAGCCGAAGAAATGAAAGACATCATGCGACCGCTATATAACAAGCACCAGGACGACATCATGACTGGTAAGTTTTCAAGCACCATGATGGCCGACTGGGCAAATGACGACAAAGAACTTCTTGGCTGGCGCGCTGATACAGCAGAAACAGCCTATGAAAAAACCGCTGCTGGTGATGTTGAAATATCTGAACAGGAATACTTCGACAACGGTATTCTGATGGTTGCTATGGTTAAGGCTGGTGTAGAACTCGCATTCGAAACCATGACATCAGCAGGCATCATTGCCGACTCTGCCTACTACGAATCACTGCACGAAACACCACTGATCGCCAACACCATTGCACGTAAAAAGCTTTATGAAATGAACGCCACCATTTCAGATACCGCAGAATACGGTTGCTACCTGTACAACCACGCTTGCGTACCATTGTTGGGTGATTTCATGAAAAACATCAAAAGCGATGTAATAGGTGCCGGACTTCAGCTAAACCACACTGGTGTTGACAACGCCCGCCTGATCGAAGTCAACGAAGAAATTCGTAGCCACCCGGTTGAAGCCATTGGTGCGACACTTCGCGGCCACATGTCAGACATGAAAAAAATCATCTGATCACAGATGACTTAAATAACAGGAAATAAAATCGGCCAGAGAAATTATTCTCTGGCCGTTTTTATTTCCACGGTTCTAAATTATCGTGTCAGACAAGGTCAACCATGCCAAGCGCCGTCTATATCAACCTAAAAAATGCGACTATTGATTTCGATAAACGCTTTCGCCTGAAAAAGATCAACTGGATCGTCACAGCCGGCCAACACTGGCTGATTTGCGGCAACAACGGTTCGGGAAAATCAGCCCTGGCAGCAACACTGGCAGGCTATGGCGATGTTGAAGAAGGGACTGTTGGCCCGCTACCAAAAGCGGGGCTGGTTTCCTTTGAAGCGCAATCTGAACTCATCGACGCCGAACGCCGCAAAGACGATGCAGACATCATGGATGTCATTGCCGTTGGCACCCCGGTCTCTGAAATTATCGCCGAAGTCTGCAAAGATCAAACACTAGCTGATCAGCTCACCCAACAGTTTGGCCTAACACCATTACTAGACAGAGCCTTCCGAAAGCTGTCGACCGGTGAATCAAGAAAAGTCATGTTAATTAGAGCACTCACCAGCAAGCCCGACCTGTTGATTCTTGATGAACCGTTCGAAGGGTTAGATGTTGACAGCCTAGCTGCTCTACAAACGCACCTGACAAGCGTTGCACTACAAACACCGATTGTGATGGTGTTAAACCGCATTGAACAATGCCCTGAATTTGTCACCGATGTCGCCTTGATAAATGAAGGCGAGCTACAACACCAGGTAAAGCGCGCTGACACCGAAGCCTATAACGAACTACAACAACTATTACACCTGAAAACAGCAGACCTGCAAGTACCCCCGGCCGACCCGGATACCGCGATACCCACACTTGCAGCAGACGCACCATTAGTACGCTTAACAGACACGGCCATTAAATACGATGATGTGATCATTTTCGACAAGCTGAACTGGACCATAAGCAAAGGCGAACACTGGCAACTAAGTGGCCCCAACGGCAGCGGCAAAACAGCACTGCTATCCCTGATAACCGGTGACCACCCACAGTGCTACGTGAACGATATTTTTGTATTTGGTCATCAACGTGGCAGCGGCGAGAGTATCTGGCAAATAAAGCAATACATAGGTTACGTATCAACTGCCCTTCAATGGGAATACACCGTTGGCACCAGCCTGCGCAACGTGATCATTTCAGGCTTTTACGACAGCATTGGGCTATACAGCAAATACACAGATCACCAGCGCGACATCGCAAACCAATGGCTGGCAGTACTCGGCATGCAAGACCGATCAGACCAGCCGTTCAATAATCAGTCATATGGTGACCAGCGCCTATTGCTAATCGCACGGGCCATGGTAAAGCACCCGCCCCTGTTAATTCTTGATGAGCCTTGTCTGGGTCTTGATGATATGAATCGCCAGAAAGTACTGGCGTTGATTGAAATTATTTGTACGCAGGATGTGAGTACGGTGCTTTATGTTAATCATCATGCAGAAGATAAGATTGAAGGGATTGAGAATTATTTTTCTATGGGGGGTTAAGGGGGGGGGGCCTGCCGGGGGGCTGCTGTGTTAGATGTCGCCTTCCGCGGGACCTGGCCGGGGGCTGCTGTTTAGGTGTCGCCTTCCGCGGGACCTTGCTGTGGGCTGCTGGATTTGATGGTGTCCCTGCGGGGCTGCTGTTTAGGTGTCGCTTTCAGCGGGACCTTGCCGGGGGCTTCTGTCTAGATGTGCCCTTCCGGCGGAGTCACTTTTCAAACACGAAAACTAACGAAAAGTGTTCTTGCGACCAATCGGCCCTGCGCGGGCCTTGGGAAAT
>JALZUX010000267.1 GCA_023301405.1 Granulosicoccaceae bacterium
ACGCCTCTTGCAATGGACATTCAGTCCAAAAACAACCAGCCTGCGAAGAATTCGCAGGCTGGCCTTCATGCCAAATTAAAAAAAAACAGTCTTTACTTATTCATCTTCTTAGCAAGCGTGTGCTTAGTCTGTGTTACCGACTGGCTACTGTTAGCCGCTCGCGCCTTAGTATCGATCTTAGTAATTTCAGATAGCTCTGGGATGTCCTGTACACGCATACGCTCTGCATTCAGCATAGCTTCAAGCTCAAGAATTCTTGCCATCAATTCCTGACCAGACTTGCGGCGCTCAACAATCAGTAGTTGCTCTAGCTCAGCAATCCGTGCACGAAGCTCAACATCAACCTTTTCATACTCAGTAACTGTTGTCGTCAACGATGTAATTTCACGTTCGGATTCAGCACCGGCATTAGCGGCCTGATCTCTTTCCTGAGTCATTGCATCAAGCTTTTCTTGCTGCTTCTTATTTTCTGCAACACTTGATGCCAACTGGCGCTGTAGTGCTTCGCCATCTTTAGTCAATGATTTAATTTCTAAATTCAACACAGAGATATCTGCGTTACGCGCGCCTAACTCATCTTTCTGAGCAACAACCTGCGCTTGCAGCGCCTTGTTGTCTTGCGCAGCAGTTTCAGCTGCCTTGGTGGCGCCTGCCAATTGCTTCTTGTGCTCTTCGAGCATTTTTTCCAGCTGGATAATTTGCTGGTCACCACAGATCACAGCTTCGCTCAGGTTAGAAACCAGGGAAGTAATGTCTTTTTCTATTTTCTGTCTTTCACTGCCGGTTAATCGTGCATGCATGTTAGTCATCTACGTGTTGGTTGATCGGGGGGCTAAGTAATATAAGATCTTTTAAGCAGCTTTGAGGCCGAACCAGAATGCCCTGATAATTGACACTGGGCAAATGCAGCCTGAAAACCTACGCCATCTGACCTAAGAATTTTGACCTACATACAGTTAACGTCGGCAAGGGATTAACGCTTAAGTAAAATATTAACTTTTCGACCCATATTATTGTTCGAATAGGTAAAATCACGTTGACGCTTGCACTATCTGTTGGGTCTACCGCGGTTTCGGCAAGTTTTATCAAACCGACAAGCGCCCGACGCCACCCCGGTATTCCTCAAAACGGCTGCTTATGTCATTGCCGGGAACTGTGAACAGTGCAGCAAAAGCATCGTCACCACTGCTAACTGCTGAACCAACAAGTCATAAAAAATGACGTCGGAACGCTGTCTCGTTTATCGGATTACGGCCAAAGAATCGCCTTTTCCATCACTGACTACCTAAATCTGTTAAAAATGACCCACGCTGTATAAGCCTTGGATCAGATCGGGCAGGCGAAACCCGGCCCAGCTGATGCACACCGCGCCAAGCCGCGACTCCCAAAGACGCACCATGTAGCGGGCCCCCAGAAACAGGCACTACTGCGTTATACTTTCTAACATTACCGACCTCTGGAACCTACTTTCATGGCCAATGCGCTTTACGATGCCCTGTTCACCGCTCATCAGGAAGACACCAGCACCTTCCTTCATCTGCCAGATCATCAATCCTTGAGTTACAAGGAATTCCTAACCCTCTCGGCAAGCATCGCTAACTCACTGGCTTCACTGGGCGCAAAGCCAGGTGACCGAGTCGCTGCTCAAGTTAACAAATCTGCTGAAGCGTTAGCGCTCTATGCCGCGTGCGTGCAGTCTGGTTGTGTTTTTCTACCACTCAACACGGCCTATACACCAAGGGAAATAAGCTACTTTGTCAACGATGCTGAACCAGCCGTTCTGGTCTGCGACGACAGCAATCTGGAGTCACTGCGTGAAGTAGCCACCAACTGCCGGTTAATCACTTTAAATAGCGATGGCAGTGGTAGTCTCATTGACAACGCCGCCACACAACAACCAACCTTCCCAACCGTAGATCGAAACCCTGACGACATCGCCGCCATTTTGTATACATCGGGTACAACCGGCCGCTCAAAAGGTGCGATGCTCACTCAGCAGAATCTGCTGTCGAATGCCGAAACATTAAAGGACTACTGGCAATTCAGCCAGCAAGATGTACTGTTGCATGCGCTGCCGATCTACCATACTCACGGTCTGTTCGTGGCGACTAATGTTATTTTGCTGTCCGGTGCATCTATGATCTTTCTACCTGGCTATAAGGTAGATGAAGTCATACAACAACTACCGCATGCCACCACCATGATGGGCGTGCCTACTTTCTACACAAGGCTACTGGCTGATGAACGGCTCAACCGTGAATTAGTGGCCCACATGCGCTTGTTTATTTCCGGCAGCGCCCCGCTGCTTGCCGAAACCCATGAATCATTCGAGCAAAAAACCGGACAACGTATTCTTGAAAGGTACGGAATGACCGAAACCAACATGAACACGTCCAACCCTTATCAAGGTGAGCGCAAGGCAGGTACCGTTGGATTTGCGCTACCTGGCGTCGAGATTAAAATATGCCAGCCAAACACAGGCGTTGAACTTCCTGCCAATGAAATAGGCGTGCTGGAAGTTCGCGGTCCAAACGTTTTTTGCGGGTACTGGCGCATGCCTGAAAAAACCGCGGAAGAATTACGCGAAAACGGATTTTTCATCACTGGTGATCTGGCTAAAAAAGATGACGATGGCTATGTCCATATTGTGGGCAGAGACAAAGACCTGATTATATCCGGTGGATTTAACATCTACCCGAAAGAGATTGAATTACTTCTAGACGAGCAGCCTAACGTTCTAGAGTCTGCCGTAGTATCAGCGCCGCACACAGACTTCGGCGAAGGAGTGGTTGCTGTACTTGTGGCACAGCCAGGAAAAACCATTGATGTTGATCTGATCAAAAACAACATGGAGGGCACTATTGCAAAGTTCAAGCAACCAAAAACCTATCAACTGATCGATGAACTACCACGTAATACAATGGGCAAGGTTCAAAAAAATGTGCTGCGCGACCAAGTGAAAGACACTTTTAAATTGTAATTATCACAAGCGACAGGAGCACTCTGAATAATGAAAACACCCTATATTCATAGGGCAAGGGCACATTGATTCTGCAAAACGTGCAGAATAATTGCTTCAAATCATGACAAACACACACGCCTTACACGACTGCATATATTATTCAAAAAAAAACCACCTTTCCTGAAAATCAGGAAAGATGGTTCAGTGGCGCATGGCCCTACCTGTTGAACTTGCTTATTGAACTTGCTTATTTATCAGGCGACTCGCCACCTAAGGAGTCTTCACCAGGCCCGCCAAAACGAAAACCATGACGCTTACCTTTCCCACGCCCTTCATAGGACTCACTCAATTCCTGAAGCTTTACTAATTGATCTTCATTAAGAATTTGAGCCACTTTTAATTTCACATCAGCGGCCTGCAATATCAGCTGCCGGGTAAGCTCTGCCTGCTCATCAGCCAATCGAATTATACGGGTATCGTAATCCGCCCCGATCGAGCTGAAATCCATCATCTCGGCACGCAAGCTTTTCATCATTTGCCGGCCTTGCTTCATGATGGGCCTGGCTTCAGTTGTCAGTGCTTTGAGCTGCGTGTCCTGTTCGTCAGTTAAATTTAGCTTACGGCCCAAACGTTCGATCATGAACCCCGCTCGATGCCCTTCATGACCGGAATCGTGATGCCGGTTTTCGGCAAACGCCATGACACCGACCGAACCAACCAGCAAGGCTGCTGCAACACCAACTACGGTGAATATTTTTTTCATTAAGTCAACTGC
>JALZUX010000268.1 GCA_023301405.1 Granulosicoccaceae bacterium
GGCAAGTTTAGTAACAAAAGGTAGAGCGGAAAAAGCCAGTAGGCTGTTTTCAATGAAGCGGGTTTATGGTTTTCAACGAATGTCATGTGATACTGACGAGGCAATAGAAAAGCGGCACCAAACGCAAGTAACAACAGCGTACTCCACAACGGGGTACCAACCGGTTCGACCATAGATTCTAATTGTTGCGGATGATTTTCAAGCCACAATTGCATTGAATCAAAGCCACCAAACACTTGCGTTACCGCAAAAATACCAGCAGCCAGTAAGGCGATTAATTTAACTGCTGATTCGAACGCGATCGCCACCACCAGCCCCGTATGTTTTTCTCGCGGGGTCAGGTGGCGCGCACCAAACAAAATGGCAAACACCACCACTATCAAGCAAAAAGCAAACGCCAACAAGTTGGGAGCGGCCTCTCTGGCCAACACCTGTATAGACTGTGTAACCGCATTGATCTGCAGGGAGATATAAGGAAGAATACCGATCAGCATAAATACGGTAACTGCAAAACCAGTTGCCCTACCGCCATAACGAAATGCCAGTAAATCCGCCACCGATGACAACTGATAATCTCTGCACAGTCTAAGCAGTGGCTTTAACAGATACGGCCCCAGTAAGAAGGCGGCAGTCACACCCAGATAAATAGTGATAAAAGCAAGGCCACTTCCATTGGCAAGCCCTACGCTACCGTAAAATGTCCATGACGTTGCATACACCCCTAGTGACAACGCATACACGGCGGGATGTTCGACCAGCCGCTTGGGCAAATAATGGTTATCGGCGGCGTAGGCTATTAAAAATAACAGCCCAAGGTAGGCAAGTGCTGCGAAAAACAGCACCCAGAGCTCAATGCCCACCGCGTGATCCACCCTTTATCGTATGAATAGCGATCAATACAATCACCAACAGCCAGAGCAAGAAAACGCTGTACCACGGCAGATTCAAGCCGATCCACCATCGGGTAAATGGAGAATGAAAAACAAACAACGCAAACAACAGCAACAGCAAGGTGAGATCGGTGGCTCGAAACATAGTTTAACTACTGCCCAACCAAGTGGTTCCCATGGAAAACTAAACATATACGGTCCGCACACTATACCTGAATCTAGCTTGAAACAACGCACGCTGCCGTGTGCATCTGTCTACTTTAGGCTAGTCAGTGGTCACACCTTCGACTTGAGACAAGTAGCAATTTGCGTTTTAATCCACACCATTGTGAGCATTAACGGTATCGTTACCAGAAATGGTCATCCAGCGTCACTATCTTGATACAACTGACCTCTTTGCAAAACAGCGCTCCGGAGCATTCACCCTGACCACTCAACCACCATCCACGCCTGCGTCAAGCCACATCGACAAAGACTCACCAGATGATCATACTGTAGAAGGCTTAAATGAGCCCTTGGGTGGCAGTATCAACAATATGCAATTTACGGTTATCCTGGTGCGCCCGATCTACCCTCGAAACATCGGCATGGTGGCGCGTGCGATGAATAATTTCGGCCATGACCGACTGATACTCATCGACCCACAGTGTGATCTCGACGTCGACGCACGACAAGGAGCCGCTCAGGGCCAGAGACCGCTACACGACTGCAAAACCTACCTAACGTGGGCAGACTACGCCGCGAACGAACCCGACGGTACTCGCATAGCCTTCAGTAGAAGATCAGGAAGACGTCGTCCCTCCGAACCCTTTGCACAGGTGCTTGAATGGCCGGCGCTGGCCGACGGGAGACCGGTATCATTAATGTTCGGCGCCGAAGATCATGGATTATCCCGTGACGATCTCATGTGGGCACATCGCACGGCCACTCTCGATATCCCCGGGCCATTGAAGAGCCTGAATCTTTCACATGCGGTCCTGCTTGCCCTTTCACAACTGCCACGCAATATCCCCACACCAGAAACCATCGTCGACATTCAAACCCCCGACGCTATCCTTAGGCAATGGCTGGAAGCATTGCAATTCGACCTCTCAACCAAAAACTGGAACGCATTCTTTGCGTTACGTCAGATGATCATGAAAGCAAGTCCCACCGAACGTGAAATGGAACTACTGACAGCCGTACTTGAACAAACAATCAGAGCCATCAAACCTGATTACAACAGAAAAGATTTAAACAAAAACAAGGCAGAAAAGAGCTCTTGAAGCTCTCAAGCTGCGTTAACGCTGCAGCTGACATTAAGGCTAATAATTGTTAAAGGCAGTTTTCCGGTGTAGGCACCACCGGGTGCGAATCTCACGAATAAGAAAATCCAACGCTACCGACTATCATTATCGGCAACGCCACAACAATACAACACACTATTTGCCGCTGCGATCAAACTCACCATGCTCAATGAAATAGGTCGTCTGATTGATTACTTGCTTAGAACGCATGATAAATGTATGGGTGTGCGGAAAAACCATAAAGTCACTCATGCCCTCCACCTTGGTGCTTTCAACCGACACCTTGCCGTCATCAGGATTCGGCAAATACTGAGACAATATAGGATTTATGGTGTTTGTCCCGGCGATAATGCCTAGCGTGAAATCAACACCACCCATCTGACTGGGAATACTGTTTTCATCGGTACCTAATTGCATCCCGGCCGGGCCGTTTAGCAAGCGATAGCCAGGCACCTCCCTAAGATGATCAACCACTTCACTGCCTTGATTTGGCGGTGCAATCATGACCACTCTACCCAGATTTTTAATGACATTGCGCTCAAGATAGTATCGCACCAATATGCCGCCCAAAGAATGAGTGACAAAATGCACTTGGGCAGCACCTTTGCATTCATCAGCGCCCAACTCTTTAACCGCAAGCGGCGCCAACTCTTCTATAATTTTTTTTCGAGACGGGTAATCAACGTTGATAACTTTATGCCCCGCCGCTTGCAACGGTGCCACCAGCGGCTTCATCGCACCTGATGTCCGGGCTAAACCATGAATTAACACAACACAGCTGCCACTGGCCATAGCCTTCCCACCAAAACCGAACAATGCCACACACACAGCTACGGTAATAGTACGTATAAGTTTATCCGCAACGGCTTGGTGCAAGCACACGCTACGCATGGTCTTTCAAAGCCTTCATCGCAGGATACAGTGACCGATACCTTTGATACGCCACTTCGTAATTACTCACTTGGGTTTCAACTGGCTCAATAGTGCGCGCCACAGGAGCGGCTTTACATACGTCATCGGCGTCTGCACCTTCAGCGGCAATCAAGCCTAGCCTAGCCGCGCCAAATGCGGCACCGAACTCACCGTTTCGAAGAAGATCCACTGGCCGGTTAATAACAGTTGCAAGACTCTGTAGCCAATATTCCGACTGCGAACCGCCACCGACAGCAGTGACTCTTTCTACATCAGTGCCAGCCGCTTGCAACGCCGCCAGGTTATCTCTAAACGCAAAGCTGACTCCATCAAGTACCGCCTGCGTCATATCTTGCCGACTAGTTGATGTCGTCAGTCCGGTAAACACGCCACGAATATGAGCATCATTATGCGGTGTCCGCTCTCCAGAGAGATACGGCAAAAACAGCTGACTGACCGGTTCGTGCAAAGTGCTGCCCAGTTGACCAGTGAGCTCAGGTACTGACTTGCTGACAACACCGGCAAACCAGTTTAACGAATCAGTTGCCGATAAAATCACCCCCATTTGATGCCATCGATCAGGTAACGCATGGCAGAATGCGTGCACAGCACTTTCTGTATTCGGCTTGAAGCTTTCGTTACTTACAAATAGAACACCCGAGGTCCCCAATGAGGCAAAAGCCCGGCCCGGCTCCACAGTGCCAAGCCCACATGCTGAAGCGGCGTTATCGCCGGCCCCACCCGCTACCACCACACGCCCAGACATACCAAAGCGTTGGGCAATCTCGGCGCGTAACTGCCCACTGACCTCGGTTCCTTCGACTAGGGAAGGCATCTGATCAACTGACAACTCGGTAGCCGCTAGCAATTGATCAGACCATTGACGCTTCCCAACATCCAGCCAGGCGGTACCTGATGCGTCAGACATCTCAGAGACATGTTCGCCGGTCAACCACAAACGCAAATAGTCTTTAGGCAGTAATACTTTTGCTATCCGTTTAAATATCTCCGGCTCATGGCTCTGGCACCAACGCAGTTTGGGCGCTGTAAAACCAGGGAAAACAATATTACCGCTTATCTGCGGGAAAGCCGGGTTGGCATTTAGTTCGGTTGCCTGCTCATGGCTTCTGACATCGTTCCACAAAATACAAGGCCTGAGCACCTGATCACTGGCATCCAGCAACGTGGCACCGTGCATATGACCGGATAAGCCAATACCTCTTACCGCAGCCATTTCCTCTGGATATGACTGCGCCAGGGTTACGGCAGCCTTTTCTGTTGCACTAATCCAATCCGCCGGTGCTTGCTCGCTCCAGCCGTGACGGGGATGCGACACATTAATTTCACTGGATGCGCTAGCTGTAACACGTTGATCAGAATCAATAAGTAGCAGCTTGACACCAGAAGTGCCCAGATCAATGCCCAAATACATTTACTGTCTCCGTGGTACCCTATTACTCAACATAGCGTCTAATAAAGCGCCAGATCAGCCTGTTTGAATAGTATGCCCTCTATGAGTCGAAGCAGCTAGACACCAACCCGAAACAAACCTCAACATGCCAAAGAACAACCTGCCGTCTAGCAGAAATCTACTTCTCTGCAGCAACTAACTGCTTTGGCGCTTGATCAATTTGCTGATGAACGATACTCAGCTTGCGTGGAAAAGCACCATAGCGACGCACCCTGGGTGACAGCGCGTCGAGCGCTAATTTAGCCTCTTCTATCGAATCGAACAAACCATAGCTTAATCCGTATTCAGGACGATCACGAAACACGTAGTGGTAAATTGAGATCGGCTCACCGCTGGGTAACTGACCCGCAAATGTCACCAGGAAAGGCCGATTCAATGTCGATCCGATTTGAATTGTATAATGATCGGGGTTCCGGGCACGTATCCAAGCCGCGTCTTTCAGGCCGTCGTTATCTTCGACTAACGTGGGCGCAACGCTATCAGACTCTTGAGGATCTGAGGGCTCAAGCAATTGACCACTGCCCCCTCCATCAAGTGCCGCTTGCATTCTGTTTTCTAATGCGCCAAGCACAGCTTTACTGTTTAACGTTAGCGAGTCTGTGATTTGCGGGAAACCGGTATCAACCGGCAACGGCACGATATCACCGGCGATACTGATTTCTGCCGTGTTCTGATCAATCTGTTCGCTTTGATCAACAATCGCCTCAGGTATGTTGACCTTGGCAATCATTGCTTCTCCAGTGTCAGCACTGCCAGCTACATTAGCACCAAATTCAGCAGTGGCAGTATCGCGATTCGCAACCGCAAATTGCCGCAGCATCTCTACCCGCTCCGGCGATAGGCTCGCCATTTCAGGCTCTATGATTGC
>JALZUX010000269.1 GCA_023301405.1 Granulosicoccaceae bacterium
CCGGTCGCCCAAATTATTTGACCCATAACGGGTAGCGAGAATTGCTGACTGTAAATCGCAATGCCCACCCATGACGGGTGCTTGAACTCCGAAATATCGGGCATCGGTAACCGTTTATCGCTGTCGGGGTTATCTTACTTTCGGCAGTGGCTCCTTTTAACTAACGGTTGGAGTCGATCGAGCGACAACAGGCTCGCAAAAAATGGTTTTTGAGCCAATTGATGTTGAGTAACAGGATAAAATTGTGCTTTGCTTCTTGCCGGTGCGAGGTATGCCGGGTGAGTTGACAAAGTTGATCGCCATATCGAGAGATAAAACATTAGCAAGCGATTTTGAAGTACCGCAAATAGTTGGTGTTGGCTGTTTAGCTTTTTGGTCTTGACCTGAATTTGAGTATGACTATATGACTGATTGGATCGCTGTCGATTGGGGCACATCGCGCTTGCGTGCATGGGTGATGAGCCTGGACGGACAAGTTGTGGCTAGCCTTGAGTCAGAAGAAGGTATGTCAAAGCTGTTGCCAGATCAATTTGAGCCCGCGCTGCTAGCGCTTCTTGATGAGCACCTGCCACAAGGCAAGCAGACGTTAGTTATTTGTTGCGGCATGGTTGGAGCAAGGCAAGGCTGGTTAGAGGCTGACTACCTGCCGGTGCCTTGTTACCCGGCAATTCAACAGTGTGGTGTCAAAGCTGCCGCGAATGACGCGCGCTTGGATGTGCGGATTCTACCGGGCGTTAAGCAAACTCAACCAGCAGATGTCATGCGTGGTGAAGAAACTCAAATCGCTGGTTATTTGAAAACTCATTTGTATTTTGGCGGTGTGCTTTGCTTGCCGGGCACACACACAAAATGGGTACAGGTGAGTGGCCAGAAAATTCAGCGGTTTTCCACTTGTATGACCGGTGAATTGTTTTCGCTTCTTTCGCAGCAATCGGTGCTGCAACATTCTTTGAATGATGAAGGTTGGGATCAAGCTGCCTTTATTGAAAGGGTGCAAAGCTCCTTTGCTGAACCGGTGGCTGTGACTAGGCAATTGTTTGCGCTACGCTCTGAAGCTTTGCTAAGTGATTTATCGAGCGCCACAGCCAGAGCGCGACTATCGGGCATGTTGATTGGTCTTGAGCTTGCTGCTGAAAAAAATCTTTGGCAAAGCGGGGAGGTAGTAGTCATGGGAGCGTCAAAACTAACAGATCATTATGTGCTCGCTCTGGAAGCGGTTGGTGTGTCGGCGCGGCGTGCAGACGGTAACCAAATGACACTTGAGGGGCTTGCCGCTGCATACAACCTTTTGCTAGAGAATGACCGATGACGCGCCAGTTAATTGCAATTCTGCGGGGCATTAAACCCACAGAAGTCCTTGAAGTCGGGCGTGTGCTGATTGATTGTGGCTTTAGTACCATTGAAGTGCCATTGAATTCCCCCGATCCGTTCGAAAGTATTGGTATGCTTGGGCAAGCCTATGGAGAAACAGCGGTCATAGGGGCCGGTACTGTCTTGACCGTTAAAGACGTTGCGCAAGTTGCCAGTGTGGGAGGCAAGATCGTGGTGTCACCTGATTGCAATCCTGCCGTGATTACCGCTACAAAAGAAGCTGGTATGGCATCCTACCCTGGAGTGTTATCGCCAACAGAGTGCTTTACTGCGTTGCGTCATGGTGCAGATGGCTTGAAGTTTTTTCCGTCGTTTCTGGTGGGTACAAAAGGATTGGCTGCCATGTTGGCGGTACTGCCGAGGGGTACACAAACATACGCCGTTGGTGGTGTGGGGCCTGATAACTTTACTGAATGGTTTGCTGCTGGTGTTGCAGGTTTTGGCATTGGCTCTAGCTTGTACAAGCCCGGAATGTCTGTTGAACATATTGCCCAAAATGCCCGACAAATAGTGGCAGCGTATGATGTCTCAGTTCAAGGCGCTGTTGTCAATTGACCACATATAGTGCCCTATTAACGATCACTCTATTGCAGTCTGAGATCAGAGCACGATACCCTTGGCTCATGTTTAGGAGTGATGCGTCACCGTTGTGTGGTTAGGTGTTGGTATTCTGATCAGCGCCAACACAGCGCTGACTTTATCGGGCAAGGCCCAGCAGCTGATCATCGTAGGGATAGAGGCTTAAATTTTCAAAGCCATCATCGGTGACAAGCACCTGATCTTCCAGTTTAATGGAAAAGTCACCGCCTTCCGGGCTGACCAATGCCTCTACACACAGCACCATACCTGATTGCAACTCATGGTCGAAGGCGCCTTTGACCAGTGCATCGGGGTAGGCGATCAAAGGCCATTCGTCACACAGGCCCACGCCGTGCATCAGGCAGCCATACTTCAGCTTCTGGTATTCAGGTTTCAGGGGGTGAGCGTTTTTGGTGAGATCTTGTAGGTTCACACCTGGTGTTAACATTTGCATGTTGGTCATGATGTGCTCATGAGCATGCTGCATGGCGCTAATCATTCTGGCGGGAGGGAGTTGGTCGCCAATCCACCAACTGCGGCTTATGTCGACACAGATGCCGTAGCTACCGACCAGGTCGGTATCGAAACTGATGATTTCATTATTCTGTATTATCCGCTGGCCGCATTCTTGAAACCAGGGGGTAGTGCGTGGACCCGAGGTCAGCAAGCGGGTTTCGATCCACTCACCGCCGCGTTTAATGTTTTCAGCATGCAGTACAGCCCAGACATCGTCCTCTGATACCCCACCGGCGGGGATTGTTTCGCGGGCAAAGCTTTCCATTTTAGTGACGGCGGTTTCACAGGCATGGACGGCGCACCGCATTGCTAGAATTTCATCGGGCCCCTTTATAGAACGGCATTTCTCTGTGAGTTCTTCACCACTTTGTACCTCAAAACCCTGTGCTTCCAGTGCACGTAGGCCGTCTATCATTATTTTGTCTACGGCCAGTCGTTTGTTACCATCGCCGTGTTCATTGATTAAATCACGGACTTCATTTGAGAATGCATCGGCTGCGATATCGACTTTGTCGCCGCGGTCAAAGTAAAACAGATCTGCACCTGAACGCTGTTCTTTAACCAGCGGGTTGAAGGTTGATAGAAAAGGGGAGTTTTTGTAGTCCCAGATCACCATGTAGCCATCGGCGCAAATTAACACTGCTCTGAATGGATTGTGGGTGTTCCACAGTTGCATGTTAGTGCTGTCAGTGGCGTAGCGAATATTTAATGGATCAAACACCAGTAGTCCGCCAAGATCACGATCAACGATATGTGTTGTGAGCCGGCGCCAGCGATACTCACGCATGTTTGCCAGGTTGGGTAGCACTAAGCCGGCCGCTGCCCATTCACCAAAGGCCAGTCGGGTTGGCCCTATTTCTATGCGGTCGTCGTTGTTCGGAGAGCCGTCACCGAGAACATCACCCATTGATGGGTCGATTTTACGGTGGTTCCGGTACTGTTCGATAGCTGACATAGATGCGCGGCCTGCAAGCGGACTGATGATTACGA
>JALZUX010000270.1 GCA_023301405.1 Granulosicoccaceae bacterium
TATACCGAAAACTACACCCGCGTGGCAACCACCAATCCTACAGCTGAGTTAAGCAACACGATAACAAGATGCAGGCTCAAATCCATAGATAATCAAGGACTGCACATCATCACAACAATAGACTAATCGCACTTAAATGTATTACTCCATTGCCCCTCATTCCCAAAAAAGCTCAGTTTAAGTTATAATCTCCATACGAATAAGCGTAAGTTACAGCAAACGCCTACCTGCGCCGTAACTTTAACCGTTGTCCTAATACCAAACTACCCACGGCACACTCAACCTTAGCCAAGCCAGCTATCACACGGCTTGATCTGCAGATAAAATTTGATCGGCGCTCTACACAACGTCGGTTATCAAGTTGCACAGAGGCAATAATGCAAGAACTACAAGATATCGACCCACAAGAAACCAAAGAGTGGCTCGAAGCACTTGACGCAATCATCGAACACGAAGGTCCTGAACGCGCGCACTTTATCCTTGAGGCACTGATTGATCAGTCTCGCAGATCCGGCACTAACCTGCCGTACAGTGCGTCTACAGCATACATCAACACCATACCGCCTCATCTTGAAGCAATCAGCCCAGGCAACCACGAATACGAGCACCAGCTCAGATCCATGATCCGCTGGAATGCTACTGCAATGGTTTTGCGCGCAAATCGTGATGGTTCAGACTTAGGCGGTCACATTGCAAGCTTCGCCTCTGCTGCCACTCTTTACGATGTCGGGTTTAACCACTTTTTCCGCGCCCCCGGACCAGATCACGGCGGTGACTTAGTATTCATTCAGGGACATGTAGCACCGGGCATCTATGCACGTGCCTTCCTCGAAGGACGACTCTCCGAAGAAGATCTTGATACTTTTCGTCGGGAAGTCGACGGCAACGGGCTGTCCTCTTATCCACACCCGTACCTGATGCCTGACTTCTGGCAATTCCCTACGGTATCAATGGGCCTGACGTCAATCATGGCTATCTACCAAGCCAGATTCATGAAGTATCTGCAAGATCGCAGCATGGCACACACCAAGAATCGTCGGGTGTGGGCTTACATGGGCGATGGTGAGATGGACGAGCCAGAATCACTAGGTGCAATATCACTGGCTGGCCGTGAAAAACTAGACAACCTTACCTTCGTTATTAACTGCAACCTGCAGCGCCTTGATGGGCCGGTGCGTGGCAACGGAAAAATCATTCAGGAACTAGAGGCCGTATTCCGCGGCGCCGGCTGGAATGTGATCAAAGTGATCTGGGGGTCTTACTGGGATCCATTGCTGGCTAAAGATCACGATGGCAAGCTACAACAGCTGATGATGGAAACTGTCGATGGCGAATACCAGAACTTCAAAGCCAAAGATGGCGCTTACACCCGCGAAAAATTCTTTGGTAAGTACCCCGAAACAGCTGCCATGGTAGCGAAACTTTCAGACGAAGATATCTGGCGCTTAAACCGTGGCGGACACGATCCGCACAAAATTTATGCGGCATATCATGCAGCAACCAACCACGAAGGACAGCCAACCGTCATTTTAATGAAGACGGTCAAAGGTTATGGCATGGGTGAATCCGGTGAAGGCACCAACGCTACCCACCAACAGAAAAAAATGCCACTTGATGCGCTTATGGATATGCGGAATCGCTTCAACATCCCTCTCACTGATGAGCAGGTCGAAAATCTAGAGTACTCCAAGCCAGAGCCCAACAGCGAGCTCATGAAGTACCTGCAAGCGCGTCGTGAAGAACTGGGTGGTTATCTGCCTCAACGCCAAAAGTTTGCAGCCCCGTTAGAAATTCCACCTTTGTCTGCGTTTGAACCACTATTAAAAGATTCCGGTGACAGAGAGCTTTCTACCACGATGGCATTTGTCAGAATGCTAACCATCCTGACCCGTGACAAAAACGTGGGCAAAAACGTTGTTCCTATCGTCCCTGATGAAGCACGCACATTTGGTATGGATGGCATGTTCAGGCAACTGGGCATTTACTCATCGGTTGGTCAACTTTACACACCCGAAGATCGTGATCAGGTGATGTTTTATAAGGAAGATAAAACCGGCCAGATTCTCGAAGAAGGCATCACCGAAGCCGGTGGCATGTCTTCATGGATCGCCGCTGCAACGGCTTACAGTACTCACGGCGTCAACATGATTCCGTTCTATGTTTACTACTCTATGTTTGGCTTTCAGCGTATCGGTGATCTTGCCTGGGCAGCCGGCGACATGCGAGCAAGAGGCTTTATGATTGGCGGCACCGCCGGGCGCACAACACTCAATGGTGAAGGCCTACAACACGAAGACGGTCACAGTCACATATTAGCCAGCACTATACCCAACTGTGTTTGCTATGACCCTTGTTATGCTTATGAGATGGCAATCATCATTCAAGATGGTATGCGTCGCATGATGCAAGACCAGGAAAGCGTTTTCTACTACATCACCGCGATGAATGAAAACTATCACCAGCCTGCACTACTTGCCGGGTCAGAAGAAGGCATCGTCAAGGGAATGTATAAGCTCAAAACCGTAGCCGCAGACAAAAAGATGCGAGTTAATCTGATGGGCGCTGGCGTTATTCTTCGAGAAGTCATCGCAGCCGCCGAACTGTTAGCAACAGACTGGAACATCGGTTCAGAAGTATTCAGTGTCACCAGCTTCACCGAATTGCGTCGAGAAGGACTTGATGCTTCTCGATGGAACGCAATAAATCCAGAAAAAACTCAGCGGGTTCCGTATGTCACTGAACTGCTGCAAAAAGACCCTTACCCGGTCATCGCTTCAAGCGACTACATGAAAGCGCTCTCAGACGGCCTTCGTGAATGGGTACCGGGTACTTTTAAAGTCTTAGGCACCGATGGGTTCGGTCGCTCAGACACTCGTGAAAAGCTACGTGACTTTTTTGAAGTCGATCGCCGCTACATTGTGGTCACCGCTCTCAATGCTTTAGTGCAAGAAGGACAAATCAAAGCCAGCACTGTCACTAAGGCCATTAAAAAATACGGCATCGATCCAAACAAACCAAATCCGGTAGCGGTATAGGGGGAGCGGAGATAACCATGTCAAATCAAATAGAAATTCGCGTTCCCAACATTGGTGATTTCGATACCATCGAAATCATCGAAGTACTGGTTGCCAAAGGTGATTCGGTCGAAATTGACCAATCACTAATCACGTTAGAAAGTGATAAAGCCAGCATGGAGATTCCGTCCACCCATCAAGGCACCATTGCAGATATAAAGGTCAGTGTTGGAGACAAACTATCCGAAGGCGATCTAATCGCCACTATTTCGGAAACGTCGAACAGCGCACCAGCTGATACCAGTGCCGCTGCCAGTGCCGCTTCTAGTGCCGCTGCTAGTCCGGCGCCGGCAGCAACACCGGCACCAGCAGCACCAACACCAATAGTCGCCGCTTCCGCTGAAGTGACAAGTATCGCTGTTGTAGTGCCTGACATTGGTGAGTTTGAAGAAATAGAAGTCATTGAACTACTGGTAAGTGCTGGCGATACCGTCACCATGGACCAATCTTTGATCACTTTGGAAAGTGACAAGGCCAGCATGGAAATCCCATCAACAGCCATTGGCACAATAGAATCAGTAGCTGTCAAAATAGGAGACAAACTCTCTAAAGGCGATGTCATTTTGCACATTGCAGGCAGCGCTCCTCAAGCCGCAGAGACGCAAACTGACGCACCGGCCTCAGCCAAACCCGCTGAAGTCAAAGAAGCTACCGCGCCGGCAAAACCGCAAAATAAGCAGCAACCGGCGGCTAGCCCTACTCAGAAAATCGCCGACGAATCTTATCGTAAAGCGCACGCCAGTCCTGCAGTCAGAAAGTTTGCCCGACAACTGGGCGTTGACCTTCTACTGGTGTCAGGTTCAGGACCTAAAAACCGTGTACTCAAAGACGATGTCCAAGAGTTCGTAAAAACCACCATGACCAACGTTGGCAGTGCCTACGGCGGTGGTGCTAGAAGCGGCGGTGGTGGCGCTGGCATACCACCCATTCCAGAAGTAGACTTCACACAGTTTGGCGAAATTGAACGTGTAGAACTAACACGTATCAATATCCTCACCGCTGAAAATCTGCATCGATCATGGCTCAACTTACCGATGGTGACTCATCACGATGATGCCGATATCACCGAACTCGAAGCGTTCCGTAAATCGATAAAAGATGAAGCAGCCCAGAAGGAAATCAGAGTCACCGGGCTGGTTTTTCACATCAAAGCGCTGGCAACAACACTTAAAACGTTTCCTCGTTTTAACTCATCGTTGGCCGCTGATGGACAATCACTGTTCTATAAAAAATATACAAACATTGGTATCGCTGTAGACACACCGGGCGGACTCGTTGTTCCTGTGTTAAAAGACGTTGATAAAAAAAATATTTATCAGCTCTCTGAGGAAATGACTGACCTCAGCACCAGGGCACGCGTCAAGAAACTTAAGCCTGTAGAAATGCAAGGCGCAAGCATGACTATCTCTAGCCTGGGTGGCATTGGTGGCAGTAGCTTTACACCTATTGTCAATCCGCCTGAAGTGGCCATTCTTGGTATCACACGAGCGAAAATGCAACCTGTCTGGAACGGATCTGAGTTCA
>JALZUX010000271.1 GCA_023301405.1 Granulosicoccaceae bacterium
ACACCGGGTACCTACCGTCATTGCGACTACCGATATTGCCAGACCCATAAGCGCTGTTAACAGTCACTTCCCTCAGGTTGCAGCCGGTTGGCGTTCGTCTCTCTACTTTTTCAGTGACAATAGATTCAACCGTACCGCGCTCACACGCTGCAACAGCGTTTGTGCTACCGAGGTTTATTTGGAGTGATCAGTAAAAATGGTGCGCCCGGAAGGATTCGAACCTCCGACCACCTGGTTCGTAGCCAGGTACTCTATCCAGCTGAGCTACGGGCGCACTGATCCGTACAATTATGGCGTTGTTGCTTCGCACCGTCAAGTTTTATGAAAATGGCGGAGAGAGAGGGATTCGAACCCTCGATGGGGCTATAAACCCCATACTCCCTTAGCAGGGGAGCGCCTTCAGCCACTCGGCCATCTCTCCTTTTCACGGACTGTGGAAGCATATATTGAAGTGAAATAAAGTCAAACAATAAAACAACAAAAACCGCTAAATTAGCGGTTTCCATTTGGGAAGTATAACAGGAACGGCTGTATGAATGCCACTCCTGTTAAGTGTTAAAGTTTCTAAAGTTGTTAGCCTTCGGTGCCTGATGACTCTGCCTCAGCATAGTCACCCCCTTGAGTGCCGTCGACGGCCTTACCTTCGGAAGCTTGCTGCTCTCGCTTAATACGATCGTAAATTTCTTCGCGATGAACGGCCACCTCTTTCGGAGCATTAACACCTATTCGTACCTGGTTTCCTTTCACACCCAATACCGTGACTGTTACCTCGTCGCCGATCATAAGTGTCTCACCGACGCGTCTGGTAAGTATTAGCATTGTTGCTCCGTTGATTCTTTTGTAGTTTCGTACATAATATTGCGTAGCTCTTCTCAATAGCGGCTGCAAGTTGCCTTTTCCAAGCCTGCGCTACTACCTTATTCTAACTTCCGGCCAATTAAACCCCACCGCAGGCCAAGTTCACAAAGCTTCACATGAAAAATAGGAATACATTCTTGACGCTGGTCCTACAGAAGCCCTTTATTACCACCTATTCAGGCGCTGGTTCCCCACGGCGATCTGACAGCTCAAACGTCTCGTGCAGGGTTCTGACTGCTAGCTCTAAATACTTTTCATCAATTAGAACAGAGATTTTTATCTCGGAAGTTGAAATCATTAATATGTTGATAGCTTCCTTTGCCAGACACCCGAACATCTTACTGGCAATTCCAGCGTGAGAGCGCATTCCAACCCCTACCACCGACACCTTGGCAATATCAGTACGACCAGACATATTCGCTGCCCCCAGATCCTGAGCCAGTTGCTCGACAATCTCGCAGGTTTGATCGTAATCAATTCTGTTTACAGTGAACGTGAAATCGGTAACTTTGTCACCAGAGATATTTTGCACAATCATGTCGACCTCAACATTCGCATCTGCGACTGGTCCTACTATCGAATGGGCAATACCGGGTGTGTCAGGAACACCGATCACTGTTATTTGCGCTTCATCGCGATTAAATGCAATGCCTGATATCAAAGCTTGTTCCAAGGGGTTTTCCTCATCATCTGTGGTTATTAATGTGCCCTCTCCATCTTCGAACGACGACAGTACTCGAAGAGTCACATTGTACTTACCGGCAAATTCTACCGCTCTGATCTGCAAAACCTTAGATCCAAGGCTTGCCATTTCCAGCATTTCTTCAAAAGTGATTTTATCCAACTTACGAGCATTGGGCACGACACGAGGATCGGTGGTATAGACACCATCAACGTCTGTATAGATCTGGCATTCATCTGCCTTCAAAGCGGCCGCCATTGCTACTGCAGAAGTATCTGATCCACCACGACCAAGGGTTGTGACATCGCCGTCATCGTTGATCCCCTGAAATCCGGCAATTACTACCACCCGGCCAGCGTTTAGATCAGCCAGAACCCTTTCAGTATTGATGTCAGTAATGCGCGCCTTGTTGTGGGATTTGTCTGTGCGTATGCCTGCCTGAGCCCCGGTATAGGAGCGAGCGTCCTGGCCAATTTCCGACAGCGCCATGCACAGCAATGCAATAGTGACCTGTTCACCAGTCGAAACCAGGACATCCATTTCACGGGGTTTTGGCTTTTGGCTGATATCACTGGCGAGGGTGATTAGCCGATTGGTTTCACCGGACATAGCAGAAACAACTACTACGACCTGGTTGCCACTATCGACAGATTTTTTTACACGCTCAGCAACAGCCTTGATGCGCTCAGGGGTACCGACCGAGGTGCCGCCGTATTTTTGCACCAATAAACTCATGATTTTTTTAACTGTTCAGCTATCCAGGCAGGAGCACTGGCAAGGGCCACGGCCAGCTTTTCAGGTTCAGTACCACCAGCCTGAGCTAAATCAGGACGACCACCGCCTTTGCCACCTACTTGCAAAGCCACGTGATTGACTAATTCGCCAGCTTTAATTCGACCAATGGCGTCTTTACTGACACCAGCAATGAGCCGGACTTTATCACCGTCTTTCGCACCCAGCACAATGGCACATGTGCCCAGCTTATCTTTTAATTTATCTATCGCCTCACGCAAACCTTTGGCGTCTGTATCTTTCATTTCAACGGCCAGCACTTTAAGGCCGTCAATGTCCACGGCATCGGATAGCATCGAGTCGCCTGCATGGGATGCGATGACCGACTTCAGGCGATCTATCTCTTTGTTAAGCTCTTTGTTTTGATCAGACAATTGCGAAACACGTTCATCAACTTTGTCTAACGGAGTTTTTAATGTGCCCGCAATGCCCTGAAGCGTCTGGTGCTGCTTAACCGTGTGATCGATCGCGGCGGCACCGGTCAGTGCTTCAACACGTCTGACCCCCGACGCCACGCCTGTTTCAGTGATAATTCGAAATAAGCCGATATCACCGCTACGCTCTACATGAGTACCACCACAAAGCTCAGTTGAATGCTCACCCAACTCGACCACACGCACAACATCACCGTATTTTTCACCAAACAGTGCCATGGCGCCTTTTTCAATGGCGTCTTCCATACTCATCTCAGCGGTATGAGCCTGGCTGTTCACCCGCACTTGCTCGTTGACCCAGGTTTCAATGGTATCAAGCTGTGACTGAGAAACCGGTTCTGAATGTGAAAAATCAAACCGTAAATAGCCCGGCGTCACCAATGAGCCTTTCTGTTTAACATGGTCACCTAGAGATCTTCTGAGAGAGGCGTGCAGCAGATGCGTGGCCGAGTGGTTGCGAATAGTGGCACCCCGCTGCCCTTCATCAACGCTGGCGACAAGGTTATCACCACAAGAAAGCGCACCACTAACCAGCACACCATAGTGCAAAAAAGCGGAACCGGATTTTTGAGTATCGATCACTTTGAACTCTGCGCCGGTACTTTGCAGAAAACCATTATCCCCGATTTGACCACCAGACTCACCGTAAAAAGGCGTGCTATCCAACACCACGATGACAGGCTGAAAGTCGTCTGCAGTGGCATCAACTGCGGGATCAAACGCTACCGTATCAACGGCTTTCCCATCAACAAAAAGGTTGGTGACCACAGCGGAATCAGACAGACCATCGTAACCCGTAAAGCGAGTAACAGAATCGACCTTAACCTTGGCAGCACCGGCGGACGCAAATTGGCTGGCGGCTCGAGCGCGAGTCCGCTGCGCTTCCATCTGAATTTCAAACCCTGCCTCATCAACCTTCAACCCTCGCTCTCTGGCGATGTCTGCGGTTAAATCTAGCGGAAAACCATAGGTATCATAAAGTTTAAATAAAACCTCACCCGAAACACTATCTGACTGAAGCTTTGCAAAATCTTCTTCGAGAATTTTCATCCCCTGGCTTAATGTTTCTGCAAAGCGAAGTTCTTCAGCTAACAAAGCGTCAGCGACCTGACTTTGCATGGCTTTCAACTCAGGGAACGCGTCCCCCATCAAATCCACTAATGGTGCTACTAACTGATGGAAGAACGGATCGGTTTTTCCTAAGTTATGACCGTGTCGGGCAGCGCGCCGGATAATGCGCCTCAAGACATAACCACGCCCTTCTTTCGATGGCAGCACACCATCAACAATCATAAACGCACATGATCGAATATGGTCAGCGATAACATTGAGTGACGGACTAGTAGAGTCAGTCGCTCCTGTTACTTTCTTCACGTGGATCAGCAGATCTCTAAACAGATCGATCTCGTAGTTGTTGTGCACGTGCTGCAACACCGCCGTGATCCGCTCTAAGCCCATACCTGTATCAACACTAGGCTCAGGTAGCGGCGTAAGCGTGCCATCAGAGGCGCGATCAAACTGCATGAAAACCAGATTCCAGATCTCGATGTAGCGATCGCCGTCTTCGTCAGGCGTGCCGGGAGGACCACCAAAAACGTCAGGACCATGGTCGTAGAATATTTCTGAACATGGACCGCAAGGCCCGGTATCACCCATTTGCCAGAAGTTGTCTTTAGCGCCGATACGAGCAATGCGATCCTCTGGAACGCCCACCCCTTTTGCCCATAAATCATAGGCTTCATCGTCTTCTTCAAAAACAGTGATCCAAAGTTTTTCTGCCGGTAACTCCAG
>JALZUX010000272.1 GCA_023301405.1 Granulosicoccaceae bacterium
CGAGGCTGGGCGACAATTATTTCTCTTCAACGTTACGCTGGATTTTTGCCCTCTACTACTGCTGCTTCACTACTCACACTTAACTTCAACCGGGGTCACTGTGCGGCGTGCCTGTTTGAATTCTTGCCCGGTCTCTGTCCTTAACTGTTGGAATTGGTAGGGCTGGCATCAGTGTTATTGTTATGTTCGATCAGCCCAAGTTTTTCCGCGCGCCGCTGCCATTGATTACGTGCGAGCACTTGCATATCAGCTTCGCCGTCGACTTCGTCAACTATCTCCATGCCAAGCAATGTCTCGATGACGTCTTCCATGGTGACCAGCCCAGACAAGCCTCCAAACTCATCGACCACCATGGCGATATGAGAGTGTTCGTTGGTGAAGTGAGTGAACAATTCAGGTATTGGAAATTGCTCTTTGACAGCGCTTAGATCTCTTCTAAGGCTGGATAATGGCATCTCGCCTTGTTGATTGACCAGTGCTGCCAGCAGTTCATCGCGTAGAAAGTAACCAGTAACGTGGTCTTTGGAGTCTGTGAAAAGTGGTATTCGGGAAAATCGAAGAGCAGGGTGCGCTGCATGAAAAGCGCTGAGTGACTGGTCTTGCTGCGCGGCGATTACTACTGTCCGCGGGGTCATGACATCTTTTGCGCGTACGGACTCAAAACGCATAAAGTTGCGCAGCAGGCTGGATTCACGCTCATCAAAAACACCATCCCTTGCGCCCAGCTCAGCCATTGCGCTGAAATCAGCACGGCTTAAAACACTTTTGTTTTTTCCCTTGAGTAATGCCCGGGTAATGAGCTGACTGACCACAACCAATGGACTGAGAACGAACATAATGAATTTAAGCGTTTTGACGGTAAAGGCGGTTAGTTCCTGCCAGTAAATAGCGCCCAGTGTTTTCGGGATGATTTCCGATAAAATTAAGATGGCAAGCGTCATGACCACCGGTATCACAGCAGACGCAATAAAGGACTCACCCCAAATCACAGTAGCTTGTGCACCGACACCAATGGCTCCGACAGTATGGGCGATGGTGTTGAGCGTTAAGATGGCCGCTAGCGGTTTGTCGATATTCTGTTGAAAGTCTGCGAGCGTTTTGCCCAAAGCCGGGTTTTCGGTGGATTGTCGCTGTGCGTAGGCGGGGCTGATGCTGAGTAGTACGGCTTCCAGCACCGAACATAAGAACGATGCGAAAATTGAAATCAGAAAAAACAGAATAATAAGGGTGTACATGGCAATCGCTGTTAACAGGTAGACCGGAATTATAGACTACTTACTTGGTGCCTATCCAGAAACAGGGGCGAGGGTTGTTTGAGCACCTCGGGTTTTGCGAACTGCATGTGGGTCGATTGCTTGTTAATAATAGTTGCTAAAAGTCACTAGCAGTTATTGGTAAATTGTTGTGGGTTTTGAGGCGACCCCAGCAGCGCCTGTTTGCGGGCGGGCGCTAATCATCAGGGAGCCCGATAGCCGGCGATGGCGATGTCCTACGGCAAAGGCCCGTCTCTGCATCGACCGCACTGCATCGGGCTGTGTTGCTTGTTACACTCTACTAACACGATTAGATGACAGGGTAGGGCACAAGCCGTTTTGGCTGAGCCTGCACAATGGCGGAGAAATAACGTAATGAGTGCGGAATCAACAAAAACAACAACAAGCCATTGGGGAGCGTTTAACGTTACCACGCAAGGCGACCGCATTGTTGGTGTCAGTCACTTTGAACACGACCCGAACCCGTCAGCCATTCCTAGCTCGTTACCGGCAGCGGTGCATCATCGCACAAGGGTGGCAAAGCCTTCGATTCGTGAGAGTTGGCTTAAAAACGGACCGTTGCATAAACCGTCACGAGTATTGCGTGGCACGGATAAGTATATCGAGCTGCCATGGGATGAAGCATTAGAGATCGCAGCCAATGAGATCACCCGTGTCAAGGAAGGCCATGGTAACGACGCTATCTACGGTGGGTCCTATGGCTGGGCCAGTGCCGGGCGCTTCCATCATGCATTGGGGCAGGTGCATCGGTTCCTTAATGTTACCGGTGGCTATGTGTCATCAACCGCCAGTTACAGCACTGCTGCTGCACAAGCGATTATCCCGCATGTGTTAGGAATGCCTTTCTTGAAGTTGATGTGGGGCGAGATAAACAGTTGGCCGATGATCGCAGAGCACACAGAAACACTGGTGATGTTTGGTGGCGTAAACCCTAAAAATTCTCAAGTCAGTATGGGTGGGGTAACACATCATGAAACAGCTGGCTGGTTTGAGATATTCAAAAAGCGTGGTATGCGACGGATCAATATAAGCCCACAACGAGGTGATACTCCTGAAGGTGCTGAGTGGTTGACGATAAAGCCCGGTACTGATACCGCAATGATGTTGGCTATTGCGTATGTACTGGAAACAGAGGGTTTAGCTGACCAGTCGTTTCTTAATCAATACTGCACGGGCTATGATAAATTTAAGCCTTATTTAACCGGTGTTTCAGACGGTGTACCAAAATCACCCGACTGGGCCGCCGCCATTTGCGGTGTTGATGCCAAGGTGCTTTATGACCTTGCCTTCAGTATGGCTCAATCCCGCACACTAATTACCGTTGCCTGGTCGCTTCAGCGCGCCGAGCATGGTGAGCAACCTTATTGGATGGCAGCAACTCTTGCTGCCATGGTTGGACAGATCGGCTTGCCCGGCGGTGGTATTGGCTACGGCTATGGTGCGATAGGTGGCATTGGTGTGTCAGTAAAGCGAATGTCCGGATTGACCTTTCCGCAACTCGATAACCCGGTCAAAAAATCTATACCAGTGGCACGAATCGCCGATATGCTATTGCATCCAAATGAACCATTTGATTTCAACGGTCAGTCGCTACATTACCCTGATATTAAACTGGTGTATTGGAGTGGTGGTAATCCGTTTCATCATCATCAGGATTTGAAACGACTGAACCATGCATGGCAGCAACCGGATACTATTATCGTTAATGAGCCTTGGTGGACAGCCACCGCCAAGCGGGCCGATATTGTTTTTCCAGCGACAACCTCCTATGAACGTCACGACATTGGCCGTGCTGAAGGTGACTCTTACCTGTTTGATATGCCGGCGTTGATACTGCCAGTTGGTGAGGCACGCGACGACTACGATATATTTCGTGGAATCGCCAAGCAAATGGGCCTTGAAGAAGCGTTCACTGAGGGTCGCACCAGTGAAGACTGGCTGCGGCATTTGTATGACAACTTTCGCGCTAACGCTAAGCAACAGTCGATCGACATTCCCGACTACGACGAACTGGCCAGGCAAAACTGGGTCGACTTGCCGCTTCGAGGGGCGGGGTTTTCCAAAACCCCGTTTGCTGACTTCAGGTCTAATCCTGACACTGCACCGTTGCAAACGCCATCGGGCAAAATTGAAATTTATTCAGAAACCATCGCCAGCTTCAACTATGCCGATTGTCCCGGCCACCCCACCTGGCTAGCCCCATCAGAGTGGTTAGGTGCAGAGATCGCAAAGCAGTATCCGCTGCATTTGGTGTCGCCGCAGCCCGGTGACAAACTGCACAGCCAGATGGAATGCGCTATTGCCGATGTTCCGGGGCAGCGTCCGGCGCCAGTCTCTCTGAATCCGCTAGATGCGTTAAGCCGTAACATTAAAACCGGCAATGTTGTTCGCGTGTTCAATGACCGGGGATCTTGTCTGGCGCGTGCTGAAATTAATTCTGACATCATGCCGGGGGTAATATCACTGAGCACCGGGGCCTGGTATGACCCTGATGCAGAAGGCGTTGACCAGCAAGGAAACCCTAACGTGCTAACAAAAGATGTAGGTACTTCCCGACTAGGCCAAGGCAGCAGTGCGCACAGCTGTCTGGTGGAAGTTACGCTTCAAAAGCACGAGTAGCTGACGACTTGTGTGCGCTAACCGGTAATGGATACTTTATAGATGACCGTCACACTTTGAGCGAGAAGCAAATTTTTTGCGATAGATAGAGTCGTCAATACGTAGCTTTGTGATAAAAAAATGTAATGAAAAATGGCGGGCGTGTATTTGATATCAACGTTGAAAATCAGCAATTAACCGGTCTTGATGTCTATGTCGAAGCTGGTGCTAATGCAGCGCTGGTGAAAACCTTCGTCGTGAATGCGGATAGTTTGAAACATATTGAGTTTGGGCATCAAGTGCAAAACCCGGCGGTGAGAGCAATTGAGGGAGTACGGCTAGACACAACGCTCCCTTTGATTAATGAGCCTTCTGTGCCAGAAGAGCCACAGGAGCAAGAGCAAAGTGTGCCTGATTTTTCAGTTGCTGCAAGAGATGTCCCCGGCGCCTACGCGGTGCTTGGTGTATGGTGATATTCTGTCTGATGCGAAACAGAGGTTTCGGGCAAGCTGCACTCTACCGCGAGTTGACAGTGATCCTGTCGGAGGTGGGCAGTGGGCATGTTCTGCAGAGATACTCTAGGGCTGGCTATTTGTGGAGTGAGCCAGTGCGTTGTCACTTAGGTTCAAACGGGCAAGTAGTATTACCTGTCCGTTAATCGCTAGCGAGGGCAGGAGTCTCCCCGGCTATGCCGGGGAGGCACTCAGAGATTGACTTATAGGGGAGTCCATCGGGACACTCAGGCTTGTGAACCGTCAAAGCACCACAAGAAGGACTTTCAGTGGCTAAACGAGGGGCCACGAAGCGACCCCGCAGCCGCTTTGAGCGGCTCACGTTAAATACCCCGGGGATGTGCCAGGGGGATGTTTACTGTATCGTCAGGGGCCTGATCCATTTCGGCTAATAAAGCGTAAATTTTTTCATATCGGGTAATAGCGAGCGCTAATGTTTTGAATGTCATAATCTTTGGTGGGGGCGGCGGTATTGGCGCTGCACTAATAAAAGAGGTCAGGGCACGATTCCCGCAGGCGACTGTTTTTGCCACCTGGCATTCCACCCAACCCGATGTCAGCGATGTGCACTGGAGTCGCGTCGACGTCACTGATGAAGCACAAATCAGCGCTTTTGCAGAAGGCATCGGCGACGTAACGTGGATCGTAAACGCGGTGGGTATGTTGCACACGCAGGATCTTCAACCTGAAAAATCAATCAAAGAACTTGATCCAGCTTTCTTTAGTCATAATTTAAACGTTAATGTACTGCCCACATTATTAATAGCAAAGCATTTTATGAAGCACCTTCGCCATGGTCAGCCGTCTGTGTACGCAACGGTATCGGCTCGAGTGGGCAGCATTACGGATAATCGACTGGGCGGTTGGTATAGCTACCGGTGCTCAAAAGCGGCGCTGAATATGGCCATCAAGAATATAAGCCTTGAGTACAAGCGTGTGTTGCCCGCGGTTTGTGTTACTGCTTTGCATCCCGGTACAACAGACACCGAGCTATCGGCTCCGTTCCAGGCGCGTGTGCCGCAAGGAAAATTATTCCCAACTGCCAAAACAGCGGCGTTTCTAGTTGACCGGCTTGAGGCGCTAACGCCAGCGGATACCGGACAGTTTCTAGCCTATGACGGATCAGAGATACCGTGGTGAAGTGGCCCGGGTCTAGTTAATAACACTGTGCTATACGGTACGGTGCTGCTGATTGTGTCTGCGTAACCCCGCTATGGCCGAATAATAAAGGCATATTATCTACAACCGAGTTACTCTACCGATTACCAGCTGCAGGCTGTTTGTTACTGATTCGCTATCAGTGTAGCGAAAACAATCGTTGTCATTAAGCATATTAAAAGGTGCACTATGAGATCTCTACTCTTGTTGGTCGTGTTGTTCACATCAGGTGTGCACAGCAGTGTTGTATTCGCAGACAATGACCGACTATTGAAGTTATTGGCAACCGGCAATCATTTTGCATTGATGCGCCATGCACTAGCGCCCGGCACGGGTGACCCAGCAAACTTCAACGTGAATGATTGCAGCACTCAGCGCAATCTGAATGATAAAGGCCGGCAGCAAGCGGTGGCGATCGGTGCCCATTTAAAAGCGGTTGCCGATCTCAAGTTCGATGTTTATTCCAGTCAATGGTGTCGATGCATGGAGACGGCTACACTATTGGCGGTGGGCGCTGTGACGCCGATGCCTGAAATCAACTCATTTTTTGCGGACAGAAGCACAGCCGAGAGTCAAACCCGGGCCACCACAGATTGGCTTATTAACGCGAAGCTGCCCGTCTTACTGGTCACCCATCAGGTCAATATCACCGCACTAACCGGCGTGTATCCCACGTCAGGAGAAATAGTAGTGATGAAGCGTGAGGCAGACGGCACCTTAGTGGTCGCCGGATCATTGGACTTGTAGGTCAATTGGGTTTACTGCTGGTGTCAATAGATACTGAGCTTGTCGCCGCAAAGGATGTACGGCTGACAAGCCGACAGCAGTGCTC
>JALZUX010000273.1 GCA_023301405.1 Granulosicoccaceae bacterium
CGTCTTTGTATTAAGGCGAGTAAGCCTCTCTTTGCGAACTTTTTGCGCCAACCTCTGCTTTAGACGAAGCTTACTTCTAGCCCATTTACGGTGTGTTGCGGACACTGAATCAACTTTGTTACCTTCTAGATCATAACGGTGTGCATTTTTTTGCATACCAAATAAATAGCCATAACTAGTAACGTGTCTTTTCAACGCTTCACTCAGCGAGCGGGAAGATAGTTCTGGATTTTCTGCACGGTGCTTAAGAATATCTTTATGAATACTTAAGGAAAGCGGCTTTTGATCAGGGCGCCATGCAAACAGTTCAGGCCAACGACTGCTCAGCCAGTCCTGAGTACTTTTAACTTTTTTTGATGACCATTTATTCTTCATATTTCTTCCGAAACCGAGTTGCTATTCCCGATCACACTAACAGGTATCATCTTTAGCGATAATACTACTGATTTGAATTGCATACGTATCTATCGATCAACTAGCGATCCCTACTAATATACGTTTTATTTTATTTTGAAACGTAAAAAACATGCAACAATCTGTTTAATCACGGCTTACATAGCAATTACGCAAGAACTAGCCGAACCACACCTGATTTTACCTGTAGGCGAAGACAAAGTTTAGTGTGTGCATTCCCCTTATACGACGTTGACTACGCTGAGACAGATTTCCAATCTCTACGCTGTGGTACACACTTACTTTAAAACCTTCACACTCCCTTCTTAGCATTTCACCTCTAAGTCCAATTCTCCAGAACCAATTCAGTTTATCAGTTGGTACAAGCTCTATTTCTCGCAAACTTGTGTATTACCTATCACAATTACTAATGAGAATAAGATACGGTGTGGCCGGTTCACAAGCGACAACAACATCACCGGACAATACATGCGATTCGACAGCACGCTGCAGTTCAAGTTAACACGACGCAAAGCCTTGCTCACTGCACTCAGCGCAGCAGCGGTGCCGCTGGGCTCACATATTGCCGAAGCAGCTACGTACCCGGAGCTACGCTTACGCTTTTACAATTTGCACACGACTGAACACTTAAACATCGTATTCTGGGCAGACGGTCAATATGACCCCGATGCTTTCAAGCAAATAAACAACCTACTTCGCGATCATAGAACCGGTGGAATCAAGCAAATAGACCCGCGATTGATGTCAATATTGTTTCTGATCAACCAAAAGGTAGGCAACAACAATCCAATTAGCGTAATTTCCGGATACAGATCAAAAGAAACCAACCGAAAACTAGCGCAGCTAAACTCGGGAGTCGCTAAAGACAGCTTTCATATTAAAGGCCAGGCCATTGACATCCGAATACCGGGAATCGACACTAAAAACATTAGAAACGCAGGCCAACACCTACGCTTAGGTGGCGTGGGCTTTTACTCTAAATCAAATTTCACACATATCGACACAGGGCCCCGTAGGCACTGGGATAGCTAAACATCTAAGACAGCAATGACATAGCTTATCTACAACGATCGATCGACCAACCACAGCATTGGTACCGCCGCCAAAAACATCACAAAAACAAAAGGCCAGTTCCAGCTGGCGCCCTTCCAGCTAGGCACTCCATACCGACCTTGAAATACCAAGTGGGTACCGGATAAAGGACTGGCACTGGTCCCAAGGCTCCAAGCCAGGAGATAAGTTACCGCAAGCAAATTCGCATTAGGGCCAAGCGTGGCTAACAAAGGCGTTATTCCCGACACCGTGACCACCGGATGCACGCCAACCACGGCTAGCATAATCATAAATGCTAATAAGGCTATTGCCTCGGTCGCGTGAAAACTAGCGTAAGGCAAGGCTATCAACCCGGTACTAATCACACCGGCCAGCCCGGCCGCCAACACCCCGGCAACTAGGAACAATACCAGCTCATTAACCATTTTTGGCAAATAGCCAGTGATCTGTAACCACATAGTATTAGTGCCACCAACCATTCCCTGCCGTGCTATCAACACGCCCAACGTCAGCACCAAAGCACCCAAGGAAATGCAGGTCAATACCGACCACTGCGGTGCCAATTTTGATAACACCACTACCGTTAAGGCCAGCGTTGCCGGCACCCACAAGCTGGAATATTTAACCGGATACCCTTTAAAGCACTGCAGCTGGTCGCGATAACGAAAATGCGCTTCAATACAAACAATAATAAAACCAATGACTGCAAACGGGAAGCAAACCAACATCACTAACGGCAGGCTAAGCGCGGGCACATAAGTGATTACTGCAGCCATTCCACCAAAAAATGGCGACCATACAGAGCACCCCGAAAAAATACGAGTAATCGATTGCGACGTAAGGCGATTTAAAGAGGAAGTGGCCGATAGTCGGTCAGCAAATATAACCGGTGCAGAAATATTAATGACCGAACCAAAAAGACTAACCCCCAGCAAAGTCTTGTAAAAAGCGCCAGGCCCCACCGGCAACGATTCACCGTCCGCTGTACTCGACAAAGTCACTAGCCGTAAAAACCCTACTGCTGCGATCATGGAAATCAAGCCGGCGTTATTGCCAATTGCCCCCAGTACATTGATCCCAGCACCACCACGATAGGCGACACCCATCAGCACTATGCCCACTACAGCAATAACACCGGTTTGCAAACGCTGGCTAACACTCACCGTGCCGAACAACAGCGCGGCCGCTAACCAGCCTAAAAGCCCTGCTCCCCAGTGTGGCCAAGCCTCCACAGATTGGCCAACTACGTCGTTGGCAATGCTCATCAGTACCATCAAAAAGATGCACACACCACCGATGACCGCACTCATGCTTTCATAAACAGCTGCTGCCCTATACGCAGAAGCGTTATGCGGCTGAGCAATCGCCTATTTGCATCCACATTAATCAGTTGCTTTGTGCCTGCAAAAATGTCTCTTTTGTCTGGTTGTACTCAAAAACAAGCTCATCCATCACCTCCTGATCATAGTCACGTAAACCGCCGAGTAACATTTTCTTATTACCGCAACCAATTTTCCGATCACCGGAATGAATGTCAAAGTTCAGTGACACTTTTGCCTTTTTTCCCTCTGCGTCTAGGGTAGCATCAGAAAACTTCAGGCTGATATCGACACCCTCGATTTCAGACAGATTCAACTCCATACTTTTATAAATGACCAACGGCCTGGATGGGTTAATCATGACATTGTGCTCTTTCATGAGTTCGACCAAGAGAAATGGGAATGTCTGACCTGAAAACTGAACATAAGCCGTCGCCAGAGAATCAATAGTGGCCACACTATGACCCGATTCGCCCGATGTCCTTACCGCCAGATACTGCCGACCGGCCGCGTCTTGCAGCACCATGCCATCGTCACTTGCCTGCTGCTGCAAAACCACTGTCTCATCGACCATATTGAGAAAATCAAAATGCATCGCTTGTGATAGACCGTGACGATACAAAAACACTGCAAATAACAGATCACCGGGTACGCAGAATCGGCGGGCCTCAGGATTGTGAATGGGATTAAAGTCTCTGGCCACAGATTTAGCAAAGAGGCTTGCCTTCTCACGTGTGAAAGACACAGAGTCTGCACTTAACTCAAAATACGTTTGTAAATTCAATTCGCCTATCCAACATAACCAGAAGATCTGGAATACTACTGCGAGACAGCGATGCACGCACCTGTTAACTCAGTTTTCTAAGTTAACAGAGCCTTTAAACGCTGGCATCGCAGCGACAAGTCCGAGAAAGAATGATCTACTGCGGAAGCGATCTTTTAGCCAGCAATTACGA
>JALZUX010000274.1 GCA_023301405.1 Granulosicoccaceae bacterium
GTCGTTGATGGCCGTAGCTCAAGTCACCGGCGATTTGATCTGCTCGATCAAATAAGTTAACTCGTTCAAGCGCCTCTTTGACCCGTTGATCTACTGTTGATCAATTGCTATCTGTAGACATTCGTTGCCAATGTGGTTGTATGTGTTAGCCGTGGCTGTTCTCTGGAGTTACGAAAAACACTAAAGTTGGCACGATTTTCTTGTGACATGTGCTTTATTGTAAACTTGTTTTTTAGCAAATGAGTATGAGATTCAAGGAATATGACAAGGTTGGTACGCTGTATGCAGCGGAATGGTGAGCAAAAGACAGTCATGCTAGTTATTCGGTTGTTTTAGGCACCAATTAGATGATTCCGGGAATTCATTTGTCAAGTCAGCAACTCAAATTAAAAGAAGAACATGAAACCAGCGGCGAGTTCTCTGAGGTCGTTCAGCTGTTTATGGTTAATTGCGACGAGCCCGCTACACCGTGGCTGTCGCGGCTGGATCTTGACGAGCCTCGGCTCAATGTAGATTCGTTGCCTAATTCCTATCGCACAGCTAAGCGTGCGATTGATATTACGGGCTCTGTGTTCCTTGCGGTGGTTCTGGCCCCGGTTTGGTTGACGTTCCCTTTGATCATCAAGTTAACCTCCGGTCCTGGCCCGGTGATCTTCCGGCAAACCCGTGTGGGCTTGAATAACCGTAAACATACGGCGCGAGCGTTCAAATTAAACGGCGAGGCAGACGATCGCACAACGGAGGGTGGGCGTTCGGATCGACGCACTAAATTTGCTTATGGCAAACCATTCACAATCTACAAATTTAGAACCATGCGAAACGATGCCGAGAAAGACGGCGCTCAGTTTGCACAGGAAAATGATGCACGGGTAACCGGGCTTGGCAAATTTATGCGTAAGACCCGCATTGATGAGATTCCGCAGCTACTCAATGTACTGCGTGGAGAGATGAGCCTTGTTGGCCCGCGTCCGGAAAGGCCGTTTTTTGTTGATCAACTCTCTAAGGAGATTCCAAACTATGTGAATCGACTTGGTTTGCAGCCGGGGTTAACTGGTATTGCGCAGATAGAAAATGGTTATGACAACGATACCGAAAGCTTTCGCCGCAAAGTTGCCTATGACTTGCAGTACCTTCAGCATTGTAGCGTACGAAATGACTTAAAAATTCTGTTCCGCACGATCTATGTGATTGTGACGGGTAAGGGTGCGCTGTAGTTGATGCCGCCAAATAGATAGCGCGGGTGCTCTGTCGTGACGACGTTAGTAAAACGTTGTCGTTTCCCTAAACCCTTTGGTGAACAATTAACCCGCAAGTGCCAGTGGCGTGTTGAAATTTCTCGAGGCTTCGATATCGGGTTGCCAACGTTACTCTGGACCATTCGAATTTGTTGGCAGTAACAAACTGAGCAATAAAGTCGGGTGACAACAATTCTAAAAACCATATAATGCTCTTGAACACATGCTTCGTGCTGTGTATTGCCGGACGTTGGAAAAGGCCTGATAGGCTGATACGGCGCCGCTAGAAGGAGAGACTATTATTAGCAGTTTATTTGCACGTCTAGTCGCGATGATTGGAGCCGGGGCTATTCTTATGCGGCGTTGGGGTAAGGATACTGAATTGCCGGCGCTTGGCTCAACGCCTGATATTCCACAGGCTAAAGCGCAAGGTATTCCTACTCTGAAAATGCCTACCGCCAAAGGCTGGGAGCCCGGGCATAAACCGACTGCTGCGCCGGGGCTTGAAGTTAATGCATTTGCCACTGACCTGATACACCCGCGCTGGATCTACGTATTGCCCAATAACGATGTTCTGGTTGCAGAAGCGTTGCAACAGGCCGGGCCAGTTAAAACTGCCTTTGACTATGCAATTTTTGCCACCATGAAGCGTGCCGCTGCTATTGGTGTTTCGGCAAATCGTATTAGTTTGTTTCGCGATACTGACGGCGACGGTGTCGGTGAAATTCAACAGACCTTTCTGGAAAACCAGAATCAACCTTTTGGTATGGCGTTGGTGGAAGATACTTTTTACGTCGGTAATACAGATGGCATTGTGGCGTTTGACTATGAGGCCGGAGCAACAAAAATCACTGGCGAAGGTCGTAAGCTGGTTGACTTTGAAGCAGGCGGGCATTGGACGCGCAGTTTACTTGTCAGCCCTGATGAAACCAAAATTTACGCTGGTGTTGGGTCATTAAGCAATATTGCAGATCATGGCATGCAAAAGGAAGAGGGCCGCGCTGCAATTCACGAGCTCAACCTGGCAGACGGAAGTTCACGCATATTTGCTTCTGGTCTGCGTAATCCGGTTGGTGTCGCGTGGGAACCCAATACCGGTGAGCTATGGACTGTGGTCAATGAACGTGACGGTCTGGGTGATGAAGTCCCTCCTGATTATTTAACGTCTGTAAAAGACGGCGGGTTCTATGGATGGCCGTATTGCTATTGGGGGCAGACCGTAGACGACCGTGTACCGCAAAACCCTGAGATGGTGGCTAAAGCAATCGATCCGGATTACGCATTGGGTGGTCATACCGCATCACTGGGGCTGTGCTGGATGCCGGTAGGCACTTTACCTGGCTTTGATACCGATGGCATGGTGATCGGTCAGCATGGTTCCTGGAATCGCAGTAACCTTAGCGGATATAAAGTTGTGTTTGTACCGTTTGAGAATGGCGCGCCAGCAGGTAAACCCAGAGACATTCTCAGTGGCTTTCTGGCGCCCGATGAAAAGGTCTCTTACGGCAGGCCGGTTGGGGTGACTATAGGGCCGGGTGGCTGCTTGTTAGTGGCCGATGATGTCGGTAACGCGATCTGGCGTGTAACTGGAGCAGCAAACGTTAAGCCAGACTGATCTGACTATAATTTGGGTGCGCCACGGAAGCTAGATCTAATCGAGCTGATCCGCAAGGACCATTTCACCATCGGTAAATGCATTGTTTTTATCCACACTGGTGGCAGTGCGGCGCTGTTCGGTTACGACGCTGTATTTGCTTAGAGCCATGCGCCAGGTATCTCACTGATTCGGCGCACGACACTCCGCTAATTCCGTGACTAGTGGGGATCGACCGGGCTTAGCGGATCTTCGCTAAACGTTACTCCGCTCCATCCGTGAATTATAAATTGCCTGATGTTCTGATGATCAACGCCATCCGGGTTTTTTAATACGTCGTTGGTGTAGTACTGCCCAAAGCACGAGAGGGTGCTCGCTTGGCTTAGGTTGTGTAGTTTCGCAAAGGCAAATATTTTACACGACCCATTATTCTGACCGGCGTCATTTGACGTGTCGCCATTGTTAAACGAGGTAGC
>JALZUX010000275.1 GCA_023301405.1 Granulosicoccaceae bacterium
TGCAGGGTGCCGCATCAGAAGAGTCGACATTCGATGCCACTGATGGTGACGCGGATGGTGTGACAAATAGTGTTGACGATTGTCCCGATACCGCTTCTGGTACCCCGGTAAACGACAATGGGTGTGAGATGTTTAATGGCGTGATAGAGGGTGTAAATTTTCTATCCGGTTCAGACACTCTGACTGATACTGCGCGGGTAGCGCTTGATGAAGTAGTTGGGACTCTCTCTGCATTCCCAGAGGTTCAATTGGCTATCGAGGCTCACACTGATAGTCGAGGTGATGATCAAGCAAACTTTGATCTGTCTCGATTACGTGCCTTATCTGTTGTTCGTTATTTGATTGCTCAGGGAATAGACATTGGACGACTGCAAGCGCGTGCGTTTGGCGAGGTGCGTCCAATTGCAGACAATGCCACTGAAGACGGGCGTTTATTAAATCGTCGTGTGGAATTTCGCACGCAGCCTTAAGTAACGAGGGCACCCATAGCGGTGCCCTTTGTATCAAGAACTGCTGATGATAAGCGTACTCTATAAGTGGCCTTGCCAATGAATCTCAGATATTTTTTTCTTTATTTTATTAAGCGTTTCTGTGCAGCTATTGCATTATTTGCAAGTAGTACGCTTTGCTACGCGCAGTCTAGTTTTGACTTCTCTGGCACTCCGGTTTTAGTGTCAGGCGATGATCTGCAACAAGGCTCAGTCTATCGTTACACTGGTGTTACTGCAGGTACGGACGCTTTAGTTGAAGTTAAGGCTTTGTTTAATGCGACATTAATTCAATTGGATGCCTCTGCTGGGGTAGAGCGTGCTTTACAGCCGGTAATCAATGGTGATTCTGTCGGCTCGTACGTTGAGTTTAGAGTGTTGTTTGTCGACAGTGGAACCTCCAGCGCCAGCCCCGTCACTGGTTCTTTTAGTGCGTTGGATATCGACTCAGTGGCTGAATTTGATACGTTTTTTAATGTGTCTGACTACACAGTTGAAACCAACAGTGATTTAAATCTAAGTGTTTCCTCCTCTCAAACCCTTGAAGTGACTGGCAGCGGGCCCGACTATTCACCAATATCTGAAACTAATACTACCGCGGTGGTGACTGTTAGCGTCCATGAACTGGCAGGGTTTACTTATCGGGCCGGAGTTAATGAAGACGCTACACGGCAAACATCGTTGTTGTTTGAGTCTGTTGATTTTAGTGCTGCAGTGTTCACCAATGTTAATGACGCGCCGGACGCAGTGGCAGACACTAATACCATCACGGAGAATTCACGCTTAACAGTCGCAGCAGAAAACGGCCTGCTGGCCAATGATAGCGATATTGATATCGGCTTAGACACTGATGTGCTGGTTATTGATTCAATAACGATTGGTGCCAGTTCTTATCCTACTAGCAGCTCTATTGATTTAGCTGAAGGGGCATTGACGGTAAATAGTAATGGCAGTTACGAATTTATACCCGCACCTAATTATAGTGGGTCTGTAGATGTAGTTTCTTACCAGGTCAGTGATGGAAACGGAGGTACTGATACTAGTACGTTGTCTCTGCTAGTAACGCCAGGTGGCTCGTCGGCGTCATCAGTTATGCCAGTGAGCATTGATGAAGATAGCGACAATAACGGATTTATTTCAACATCTGAAATTTCTGGCCAAATTAATGTAAGTGTACAGTTGCCACCTGAAGCGGTGGTCGGTGACACTATAAGTACCGTTTTTGGAGAGAACAACTCAGAGACTGTAATTGATGCCAACCATCTATTGGATGGCAAAGTAACTGTTGCTTTTAGTGCTCCCGGTGATGGTGAATTGCTGCAGGTGAATGCTTCACTGACGGATGCTGCAGGCAACCAGTCAGCAATAGGCTCGGATCAGGCGATAATTGATATTACGTCCACTGAAGCACCGGTTGTCACAATATCTACTGATATTGACAACAGTGGTTTTATTTCTGAGCTTGAGAATAGTGAATCAATACTAGTAGTAGTCGAGTTACCTGCTGGGGTTAGCGTAAATGACAACCTCACTATCATCAGTGATATCACATCTGTAGAAATAATTCTAACGCCAGTTGATATTGCTAACGGTAGTGTGTCAACGACTATCCCTGCTCTGGCTGATGGTGATGCGCTTTCTGTTATAGCGCAAGTCACCGATGAAGCTGGTAATAAATCGCCTAAGGGCAGTGATTCAGTAATGATTGATATTACTGCACCAACAAGTCCGTCAGTCGAGGTGTTGGTCAGTGCAAGCGGCACACCGCGCATTAGCGGTACCTTGCCTGATAATAGTAACTACTTGTTGAGCGTTCAGGTTAATGGGGTGGTGTATGCCACCGGTGATGGCCAGTTAGTTGAGTCTAGTGGTGGTTTGTGGGTCTTAAATATTCCCGCGAATGATGCGCTGCCAGATGGTAACTATGATGTGATTGTTGTAGTCACAGATATGGCTGGAAATTCAACAAGTGATCCGACTACCGGTGAACTCACTATCGATCTACAAGAACCTGAGTTGACTGCAAACAATGTTGGCCCGTCGTCTGATAATGCTCCAGTGCTTAGTGGTAACAGTGATCAATTGGATGGCGCTTTAGTTGTAGTCACTACAGAAGACGGTGCAAGAGTTTGTCAGGCGATACTGCAGGAAAATGTCTGGAGTTGTGCTGCACAGATACCTTTATCAATTGGTACTAATGCGTTAGTGGCCACAGTGATGGATGATGCTGGAAACAGTGCGAATGATTCATTTAGTGTAATGGTAGCAGCCGCAACAGATACAGATGGCGATGGCATTCCTGATGACATTGAGACCACCGACGACTCTGATAATGATGGTATACCTAATTACCTTGATCTTGATAGTGATAACGATACTATCGCTGATGTACTGGAAACCCAGATAGATCGTGATAATGATGGAGTTAGAAACTATCTGGATTTAGATTCAGACAATGATGGGTTGTCAGACCTCCGGGAAGCCCGTGTGCGTAATGATGTTACGGATGTAGAGGGACGAATAGATACTGCTATTTCAGTCGGTAGCAATGGTCTTGCAGACATTGTTGAATCCGCACCGGATTCAGGCGATAGCCAGTCACCCACAGATACCGATGGCGATTTAGTAGCCGACTTTATTGATCACGATAGTGACAATGATGGCATAAGCGATGTAGTAGAAAACGGTCACATTGATACTGATTCAGATGCCATGCGAGCCGATGGTTTACTAGCGGTTGAGTTAGATTTTGACAGCGACAGTATCCCCAATTACAGGGACCTTGATTCCGACCAGGATGGTATCTCTGACATCAGGGAATCACCAGATAGTGACGTCGATGGCGATGGCAGGGTAGATAATTTCGTTGATCTAAATCATGACGGCTTAGCTGATAACGTTGCTGGTAACACCACTGGCGTAGTGGGTGGACTAGCGCAAGACTTTGATGCCGACGGCTCAGCTAATTTTCTGGATCTTGATAGTGATGGCGACGGAAGATTCGATTTAAAAGAGGCGGGTGGCACTGATACCAACAATGATGGGATACATGATGCTTACATTGATGTAAATGGTAACGCAGTCCCCGACTTGATTGATGCTGAGTTAACGCTCGGTGATGATGTGGATGGTGACTTTATTGATGATCA
>JALZUX010000276.1 GCA_023301405.1 Granulosicoccaceae bacterium
AAGCCGCCTGATAACGCCTCGACTGAAATGCAATTTGTGATAGCGCGACGGGATGGTTAGTATTACCTCATTCGAGATGCATAACACTATGCGTGACATCGCTTAAACACACAATTTCAGCAATAAAATTAGAACATTTGGGGAATCTCATGGAAAAACCAATAATAGCAGCCGCGGTATCGCTGGCACTCCTGACCTCGGGCAGCTTCGCGCTCGCCGCTGACGGTCCCACTGCGCTGCAGTCGCAGACAGTAATTGCAACTGGCCAGGCTGGCGGTGGCCATGAGAGTGTAGAATCTCTAAAGGCTGAGATCACTGACCTGCAAACCAAGCTGAAAAGCACCGAGACCGGGCGCGCCTACCTGGCTGGCAAACTTCAGGAAGTAATGAGTGAGTCAAAAGATGATTCAGAACTACAGCGCGCACTGAAAGGTCGTGAGTTTCTAAGCGCTCAGTCGAAACGAAATCGTGAAAAACTGATGGCCGAACGCAAAACGAACAACCGGTCGTCACTTGCACTAGAAAGAGCCCTGCGTGGCAAGGCATACTTAAAGGCTCAAAACGTTGACGCTGAAAAGAAAGACGCCCGGCAATCACTCGCCCTCGAAAGAGCACTTCGCGGCAAGGCTTATTTGAAGGCCCAAAACGTTGATGCTGAAAAGAAAGACGCCCGGCAGTCACTTGCTCTCGAAAGAGCACTACGCGGTAAAGCTTACTTGAAGGCTCAAAACGTTGATGCTGAAAAGAAAGACGCCCGACAATCACTCGCCCTCGAAAGAGCACTTCGCGGTAAAGCCTACTTGAAGGCTCAAAACGTTGATGCTGAAAAGAAAGACGCCCGACAATCACTCGCCCTTGAAAGAGCACTTCGCGGTAAGGCCTACTTGAAGGCCCAAAACGTTGACGCTGAAAAGAAAGATGCCCGACAATCACTCGCCCTCGAAAGAGCACTTCGCGGTAAGGCCTACTTGAAGGCCCAAAACGTCGACGCTGAAAAGAAAGATGCCCGACAATCACTCGCCCTCGAAAGAGCACTTCGCGGTAAGGCCTACTTGAAGGCCCAAAACGTTGACGCTGAAAAGAAAGATGCTCGGCAATCACTTGCCCTCGAAAGAGCACTTCGCGGTAAGGCCTACTTGAAGGCCCAAAACGTTGACGCTGAAAAGAAAGACGCCCGACAATCACTCGCCCTCGAGAGAGCACTTCGCGGTAAAGCCTATCTGCGCACCGTCGTAGACCAACTTGAAGTCGAAGCTCAACAACTAGCCGATGTTTCCCTTGAACAGATAAACAGTGCGATGGCTGAGCGTGATTCGACAACTGGCACCGTAGAAAATACTGCATGGGCTGACACCCTGAGCGCTGATCTTTCAACGTCATTTAGCAACCTGGACGGCACTGAAGTATCTTCACTCAGCAACAACAGCGTGTCGATAAAAGTGGGGAACACTGGCTTATTCAGCCTGGGCGGTACCATTTTAAGCGGTTCCGGCCAAGACCTGCTTGGTCAAATCGGAGCCACTCTGTCGGATCGCAGCGATGCAAATATTACGATTGTGGGCCACACCGATAATATTCCCACCGGTAGCGCCAGTCGATTTCCTGACAACGAAGCACTATCACTGGCACGTGCTAGCTCTGCATTGAATTACATGAGATCTATTGGCGTGTCAGCGGAACGCTTATCAGTGTCGGGCTATGGTGCAGCGTATCCGGTCGCTACTAACGATACAGCAGAAGGTCGGCTTGCTAACCGCCGCGTTGAAATTGTACTGACACCAGCACGGTAAGATCGGCAACGGGTACCAGGTGGTAGTTCTGGTACCCGCTTCCGCTAAATTAAGCAGTTACCGTAAAGCCAAACGAATCATAATCTTTCTGCAGGCACGTATAACTGCCGTACAGAGCGGGCTCACCGCCGTTGACCAACCAGACTGGCATATCCTTGACAAACTCGCTGAAACGCCCCTTGTTTTGCAACCAGTAAGTGAATTCAGATTCCAGAAAGTAGTTTCCTAAACGAGGGGCGATTCCACCGGCAATATAGATTCCCCCGGTAGACCCCAGCGTTACCGCAAGATCACTAGCGATGACGCCCAACCACTTGCAAAATAGCTGCATTACTTCAATACATAATGGGCACTCTTCAGAGATTGCAGCGCCACTGATTTGCTCTGCCTTGGTAAATACCCTCGGTACACCTTCAATCTGGCAAAGTGCTTCATAGACTTCTACCGTGCCAATTCCCGACAAATACCGCTCGGCAGAGACGTGGGTATATTTTTTTACAAGCACTTGGTAGATGGCCAACTCTCGTGCCGTCTGAGCTGCCATAGACACGTGCCCACCCTGGCTCTGCAAAGGTAGCCAATATGACCCTGTGTACACCAAGCCCGACACCCCCAAACCGGTTCCCGGACCAAGAACAGCACGAGGCCCATAGGGTTCATTGAGCCCCTCACTGATTTGCGTGAGGCAACTCTGCGGCAAGCTGATAATACCCACGGCGGCGGCTGTAAAGTCATTAACAACCCGGCACCGCTTCAAAGAGAATCGCTTTAATAAGCCAGACACTGACAAGCTCAGTTCGCTATTAGTCAGTTCCATGGCGTCTTGATATTCATGAGTACTGGCAAACGAAAAAGAAGCCTGATCGAGAGAAGGGTTGCCAATTAACTGCAAATACTCTTCAACGGCATCACCAAGATCGCGATGGTTAATTACCGGTATCACTCGAAAAGATTCTGCCTGATAGCAGCCGTCCTCAAACAAAACAAATCTGGCGTTTGTGCCGCCAACATCACCGCTGAGTACCGTTTTCATTTAATTGCTGACTTACACATGTAATTTAATTAGGACAACCGAAAATGTAGGTTTTCTAACACGACAACTAGCCCAGTCATTTTGCAGCAGTAGCAACCTAGCGTGTCGGCTGCGTATAAAGGTTTATTCGCATTGGCTGAGTCAAGGTGTAGGAGCCGTAGCTATTCTGATGACTTTCAAACCGTTGTTTGACTTCATCGTTTCGGACGTCAGCTTCAGCGTAGTGATTATAGCTCAGGGACAAATAGTGATTGGCGAATTCATTAAAGTTGCGAAAAGTTTTTTCAACATCGTAGTAGATCTCACGCATCGCTCCAAACGTTGGACCGGCGTATTTTACCAGCGCGTTATAAGCATCAAGACGAACTTTTGTTTCATTGTGAAAGAGTTCCATTGCATGCTGATACGACCCGTTAGCTATTGGCTCCTTCACATAAAGAAAACCGTCGGGCTTGAGTATTCGAAGCATCTCTGCGAACACTGCTGGATAATGGACAGCAGGCACATGATGCATTGAATTGCCAAAAATAACACCATCAACAGAGTGAGGCTCCACTGGAATATCGCCAGCGCCTGCCTGTTTGAAGCCAACGTTCGCCACCACAGGCGCCTGATTGTTTTTTTCAGCCTGCACTGGATCTGGCTCTATACCAAGCACACGGGCGCCACGCTTAGCCAATTCACGGCATAAGCCCCCTGCCCCACAACCGGCATCAACAATAAAGCGATTATCAACAGTAATTAGTTGATCTAATACATCCTCATCTGTTTGGAATCCCCAGTCTTCAGCCATGAATCGACTCTCCTGTTCTTATTGCCCTCATTGTAACAGCCCATCAGACCTCAGCGGTCAATTATCGAAGTCCCGCAGCGCGTGATGTGCTGCAAAGCTTGAGACCGCAGAGAGACAGGTTTATTGTTGGCTTACTGGGAGAGACAGATGAAAGCGCAGATAGTTACCTTTCCGGCCTCGTCATCGTTGTGCTGGCAATTGCCATGTTAGCGTTACGATATAGCGAAAAAACGTGAAATATAAACGGCGGAGCTAAGGAATATAGCCATGAATAATTATTCAATGCGACCTCTCTTCAAATGGCCATTGATCATCATGATCGCCATCTGGGCTTGCCGTGTCGATCTGCATGCAGCAGCGACGCCCGATACCACCCAGCAGCGCAGTTGGCTGTCTGCACCACTGACCCAGACTGATGCCCGTCACTTGATCTCACGCACCGGCTTCGGCGTCTCACTGCCCGAGCTCATCGCTATGCAAGACCTCACCCGAGCTGAGGCAGTAGATTTGCTGATACAAGGATTTCGACTCTCTGCAGACTTATCAATGCCTTTATGGACCAGCGACACCGCCCCGGTGTTCTGGACACGACAAGACCTCAGTGCCGATGACAAACGCCGATTTGACCGTAAACGCGATACCGAATTAGCAGAACTTCGCCAGTGGTGGATCAACGCCTTGCTCACCACCAATTCACCACAAACCGAACGGATGGTGCTGTTCTGGCATGACCACTTCGCGACCAGTTATCACAGTATAAATCGACAATCAATTGCTATGGCTCGCCAAAACCAAACCTTTCGTGAACTGGGCATGGGGAGTTTCAAGGACTTGGTGAGTGCGATGCTACGTGACCCGGCACTACTAAATTACCTTGATAACTTAAGCAATCGCAAAGGATCACCTAACGAGAATCTTGCCCGTGAACTGCTTGAGCTATTTACACTGGGAGAAGGCAACTACCAGGAACAAACGGTTCGCGAGGCCGCCAGAGCGCTAACCGGGTTCAACGTATCGCAGAATAAAAACCTTTCCTTCGAGTATCAGACCTGGAGCCACGACACTGATCTTAAAACGCTATTTGGTAAAACAGGTCACTATGATAGCGACGATCTGGTGGATCTGATCTTCGAACAAGAGGCATTAGCACCATTTATTGCCAGTAAGTTCTGGCATGCGTTTATCGCTGATCACCCACCGTCAGCACAGCAGCTTAAGCACCTTGCAAGCCAGTTCAAAGATAGCAATTTCAATATTTCAGCGCTATACCGGGCAACACTTGAAAGCGAAGCCTTTTGGTCTGAAGCTAATCGCGCCGGCCTGATCAAATCACCGGCGCAACTCATTATCGGGTTCGCAAGAACTACCGATTACCCAAAGAAACTCAGTCAGCAAATACCCGCACTGATGGCTCGCAGCGGAATGGACTTGTTCGCACCACCAAATGTGGCTGGCTGGTCTGAAGGGGCGTCATGGATAACTTCTGACAAACTACTCAACAGATACAACGCCATCGACATACTCGCGAGCAGTGATACGGAGCCTTTTCCGGCTACAGAAGATTACTCGAATTCAATGACCAGCAGCATGGCGAGCAAGCAGGATGACTCGATGACAATGGCATCAAACAGTACAGTGCCGCCAAACCCTGTGGCGCTACAAAAGCTTGAAATACAAATGGCCGGTGAAAACTACGAAGGCCCGGTAAACTATCGTGTGGAATTACTTAACGCAGAAAAATATCCGCTGTGGAATAGCGGCACTCAAAAATTGCCCGGCGGCCACGACACCCGAAAATACGGCCGTGTCAGAAACACACCAGACTTGCCATGGCAAACCATACACTTCAACGTCAACAAAACCACTGCAAGTGAAGCGCAATTTTTACAAGTGCATTTTTTGAATGACAACAGTGACTACGATGGCGACCGCAATATGTATATAAACGGCGCCGGGTTCGATGATCAATGGATAGATAGCTCCATAGGTAAACAGGTGAGCAACTGCATTCCCAATTCACCAGCGGACGCAGGCAATCTGTATTGCAACGGCACTCTCAGTTTGCCACTGCAAACCCTTGCAGCCTCCCCAACGGCGCCAACTAAATCCAATAACCTACTGGCCTCATCAGTTCACCTTCAGTGGGTACGCTGGCTTGAGCTGGAAAACAAATTGGATCTAATACTAACACTGCAAAATCTACAGACTACGACCGAATTTTTCCCGGTATTTTCGTTTCACTTAAAAGCTGATAATGGCAGTGAGCCGCAACTCGAACTCAGTTCTTACGGATGCTGGCCGGACTGCGTAACGCAATGGCCAGATTGTAGCTGGCAAGACAACATAGACACCAGCCGGAAAACCCTGGTATTCCCTTTATCAGGTGCCGGTGAAAAAGCGGATTTCCAATGCCACTTTGAAGCCCTGACTACTACCGAAAAAACACTGGTTAGGAAACTGATGAACAATGCCCCTTTATTGTTGAGTGAAGCGCTAGACACACACAGGGAATTTTCTGAAAAGCAAAAAGCGGCACTAGAACAATGGCAAAAACTATTTAAAAAGCATCAAACACAATTTACCACGCCATCCCTTGATTTAACTTCCGGTAATATCGATATCAGTGAAAAGTGGCAGCGGAGTAAAGCTTCACGACAAACGGCAGCGCCTTTAGCCCCCGGCCTACATTCGCTGTCTGAACTTGATGCACAACTGCGCACTGAAGGCCTGACTCTAGCGCAAGTGCTACTACCGGGCATAGATTCGCATTTGCTTTCCGGCTTAGAGCACTTGTCACAAAAATCACTGTCAGCTCAACTGCAAATACTGATTAACTCACCTGCCTTTCAATTGCACTAGGCACGTGCACTACATAACTAGGCATTAAGCAAGTGGTTCGGTATAATCCGGAACCTATTTTCAGCACCTACCGATCAACGGTTAAAGCCCTGATTGCCAGATGTTTATACCTGTTTATTGTTGTTCAAGATCTACAGTAGGGTCAACAACTCGGCGCATCACCGCCGACATTTTAGAAAAATCACGATCGCTTTCTGCCTCGCGGTTATCCACCGCAACCACACCGGTAGCGGTTACCTCACCAACAGTAAAAGCGAATATATATGATTTTTCAATTCCCATACGAAGATCGACTATTTGAACCTCGTCATCTACACGCTGTACTTTGTAGAAGCCATGAGTAAAATATTTTAAGCGCTCAACCGGCCAATGATCTTCAATATCCGCCAGCAGATAATTTTCACTTTTATATTGATAGCTAACAAGCTTAGTATCCACAGGATCCAGCAATGACGTAAAGCCGGTAAGATAGCCATCATCCTGCATAGCAACGAATCGCCAACCAATCGTATTAAACGGCATGGGGGTGGTTAGCAGTTTGTTATAAATGATGGATTGTTGCTTTAAAGACTCTTCAACGGTGGAGTGTACTATCACTTTCGCCACCAATGACCACGCCAGGTAAATAGAAGACAACAACAGGGCCACTGTATTCACATGATGACCCTTGATCGTGCGTCTAAACGCAAACAATAGACCGACAATCAAAGTCACCGTGTAAATCGGGTCAATGATAAACATACTAGAGCCCGACACCGGGAAGTCAGTCAACGGCCAGAACAGTTGGGTCCCGTACACAGTAAACCCATCTAATAGCGTATGAGTAATCAGCGCCAGCCACGCCATTAACCACCAGCTGGAAAATGCGACATCAGCTTTATGCATCACCTTTTGCAATACAAACGCTATAAACGGTGACACAAGAGTGAGCACCAACAAACTGTGACTGAAGCTACGGTGGTAGGTAAAGGACTCCACGGCACCTGCAAACGGGATCAATACATCCAGATCCGGTAGGCTGCCGACTACCGCCCCGATCAACAAAGCCTTGTTGCCAATACGGCGACCCAGCACTAGTTCACCCACTGCCGCCCCTAGCGCCATTTGCGTCACTGAATCCACTCTTACTCCTTCTATTGAAAATTGTCCACACCGGCACCAACCCTACAATGCATTTGCTGGTCTAAACAAAAAAGACGCAAAATAGAAATATCGACATCGGGTTTCCCGGTTGCGATGATAGCTGTTATCAATTCAATTGTGTGAAAAGGAACTCCTGAATGCCTGACAAAAACAACATCACTTTAGAGTCTGCACAACAACGCTACGGTGAAATATTCGCTCCGTGGGTCCAGCAACTGAATATTACTATCGAATCAATCAACACCACTGAAGTAGTCATGCGCATGCCATTTGATGAAAAACTTTGTCGCATCGGCGGCATGGTGTGCGGCCAGTCGATGATGGCATTGGTAGATACCTGTATGGTCTTTGTTTGCTATATCGGCATGCAAAAATTTTCAGACTGCGCAACCGTCACTCAGAATTCAAGCTTCCTGAGACCGGCAATGGGAAAAGATATTATCGCCACAGGCCATTTGATCAAATCAGGCAGAACCTTGATATTCGGTGAAGTATCGCTGCACGCCGATGGTGACCCCGGGCCAGTATGCACCGCCACGGCCACCTACGCTGTGTTAGGGAAATAAACCCCGACGGCTTGCGAGTAAGCGCTTGCTATACGCCTGCAACAAGGCACATTGGGCAGCCCATGACTCATTGACGCATTCTATCTTTTTGAGTCTGCATCACATCAGGATTACTAATTCTGGTGGCTCTGCGTCCCGGCCTACGTAACCATGACACTCTTACGATCTGAAACCAGTTGGTGCCAGCGACTCAGGTTTTTTTGCTTATCGGTTGGCTGAAGCTTAATCCATTTGGCAAAATCGACGGTCACTAACGCCGTGATATCAGCCACCGTGAACACATCACCGGCGATAAACTCCTTATCTTCAAGGTGAGCGTCCATCCATGAAAAAAATTCTTCTACCCGCCGTCTGCCGCGACCGACCAACTCTGGAATTTGCACGTGATTATGTTTACCAGTAAATACGTTGTTGGCAAACGCTTTTGATCGATTTCTAAATGCCTCCCCAACCGCCATAAAGCCGTCCTGCTCGATCCGTGAATCAAGATCTACGACCAAGCCTCTCTCAATGGGATTGCGTCCAATCAGAGCCGGCGCTGGATGTAGTAGCTCAAGATAGTGCATTATTCCGCTGCTGGTGGTCAGGGTGGTGCCATCGTCAAGCTGTAGCACAGGAACCGTCCGGTAAGGATTAATCTGCGTAAATTCAGCGGTATGCTGCTGGCGATTACCCAAATCGACTTCAACAACGGGGATATCAAGCCCTTTTTCAGCGATAAATATTCGGACACGCCGTGGACTGGGTGCAGTGCTGCAATCGTAAAATTTCATTCAGATAACCGGCAAAAGTTGGATTATTTGCTAGTCTACGCCATTACTGTCTGAAAGCTGGCACTCAGCAACATCGCTTGCCGTTGGCACGGCTATCATTAAAAGATCCTAACTTTCCATTCAACTCAGTGATGTACTTGACCGGTACAATACCAAAGAACCAATTGATCTAAATCTACATATCTCTCTCTGACTGCCTTGCGGCTCAGAAAACGTTATTTTCTCTCTATCCCATTTCAGGATCCCTATGAAAAAACTATTATTAACACTTATGGTCGCCGGCTTCTGCTCAGGCACTGCAGTGGCTGAAGTTGACCTCACCAACGAAAACGCGCAGCTCAGCTACAGCTTGGGTTTGATGATTGGCGACCGTGTCACAAAAAGGTACGGCGATCTCAACTACGACGCGCTGCTAGAAGGTATCCAACAACAGCACGGTGGCGAAGAAACTGCTCTCACCCTTGAAGAGGCGCAAACCATCCTGCAAGAATTCGAACAAAAATCTGCTGCCGATAACTCAGCGAAAGCACAAGCCGAAGGCGCAGCTTACCTGGAAACCAACAAAGCGCGCGATGGAGTAAAAGTCACCGAGTCAGGCCTGCAATACGAAGTATTGGCAGAAGGCGATGGTCCTAAGCCTGCTGTGACAGACCAAGTCAGCGTGCACTACGTGGGCACATTGATTGATGGCACTGAATTCGATAGCTCAGTAGCACGGGGAACACCGGCAGAATTTGGCTTAAGTGGCGTTATACCTGGCTGGACTGAAGGCCTGCAATTAATGAATACAGGCAGCAAATATCGCTTCGTTATACCGTCAGATCTTGCCTATGGCGAACGCGGCGCCGGCGCTGATATCGGTCCCGGTTCAACACTGATCTTCGAAGTAGAGTTGCTTGAAATAAAATAACACAGAGCGTGCAGCGGTTGAATACCGCTGCACTTTCTCTTGGTGGCTGTCCGGGAACTTGGGTCGTTGCGAGGGCGTGAGATTTTGAGTCAGATATTTCGATCGATTGAGGCGAATAGTCATTCTTCTTTAACGAAATCGATCGTAATAGCTGGCCAA
>JALZUX010000277.1 GCA_023301405.1 Granulosicoccaceae bacterium
TGCAGGTTAGAGGTCTTACGCGGGACCAAAGCTCTTAGCGAGGGCATGAAACTTTACGTCAGATTTTTCTGAACAATTGTACCGGGTACTTGCTCGTCTTTCACAAGATTGATCGCAGTAGCCAGCCAAAAGTCCAAGCCCGCAGTAGATTATAGTTCTCGGACAGCCACTCACGTGGCTGTCACTTTAACGATATCAGGCGGCGACAATACCTTTGCGAGCCATGCCATCGTACATATCCAGTAGTGAATCAAACCATGCTGCGACAGCGGTGTCTTTCACCAGATAATCTTTACCAGAACAAATTCGCAGCCACTGTAACGCACCAAACGCAGCATAATCAGCAAACAGCGGGGACTCACCACCAATGAACTTCTGATTCTTCAGTGTCAGTTCAAGCGACACTAGTGCTTTGCCCAAACTGTCTCCGTTTTTAGGGTGCTTGGCATCGAATTCCTCAAGCGTACAGCCAAGCATTTTTTCACGACCAGTTCGAAAGAACTCCTGATCTTTTGGTGCCAGTGACTTATAGATATCAAGCATAGCAAGCTTAGCAACCTCAGGATGTATGGCTGTTTGAGCCCAGTTGATGAAATGTATGCTCAAGGCTTCACCGCCTTTTCCATTGAACAGGCTTGGAGCATCCGGGTAGGTAGCTTCAAGATATTGGGCAATTGCATAACTTTCTTCGATCACAGTATCGCCATCGCGCATCACCGGAACCCGGCGCGACTCACCACCTTCTACCGTGGCCACCCCAGTAAAAGGAACCGGCACTGCCTGCCAAGGAAGCCCCTTGTGCGCCACTGCCATTCGAGCCTTCCAGCAATGCGGGCTAAAGAGAAGATCAGTGTTTGCGCCACAGAGTTCGTAGATCTGAATTGTCATTTTTGCAGCCTCCGAAGCTGCTATTAAATTGTCAGTTATTAAAGTAAGCTAGCTAGCAATCCAGCGCATCGCAACAAGCAAAACACACCGCCGAATCAACCGGTCAGAGTCGTGGAATTGAAAATAAGTTCCACCGCATGAGACCGGGTATTGCGCCCAACCCTGCCTGCTTTTTACTGGTTGGCCGGGGCACTGCGATATATTACTAATCAAATAGTCAGAATTGTAGAACCAGTAGTGCTTCGAGACTCAAGTGCACGGTGTGCGTTTGCCGCGTCTGATAACGCATAACGCTGATTGATTTCAACCTGAACTCCACCACGAACGGCATCAAACAGCGCATTAGCAATTTCAAGCGTTAACTCACGAGTAGCCGTGTGCGGCCCTAAACCGGGGCGAGTCACATATAATGCCTTGGGGGCCAACGCACCCACCGGAATGGGTGGCGGAGCACCGGAGGCAGCCCCAAAAGAAACGTACATGCCAAAGTGCGCCAGACACTCAAGTGACCCTTCATACGTTGTAGCACCCACACCGTCATACACCACTGAGACTCCCTGCCCGCCAGTGATATCCATCACTCGCTCAGGGAAGTTTTCATTGGTATAGACAATCGTGTGGTCACAACCGTGGGCCTTAGCGACAATCGCTTTTTCCTCACTGCCCACCGTACCGATCACGTTGGCACCGATACTCTTCAACCATTGACAGATAATCAGGCCGACTCCGCCAGCAGCCGCATGAAATAACACATTTTGTCCAGGCTTAACCACAAACGTACGTTTGACCAGATAAGCTGCGGTCAGCCCTTTTAACATCACCGCAGCTGCTTGCTCATCCGCGATATCGTCAGGTAATGGGATCAGCCGCTGCGCCGGATAGTTGCGTTGTTCAGCGTAGGCGCCGGGCGGGCCCATGACATATCCGACACGATCACCAACACTGACAGTATCAACACCAGCTCCCAGCGCTTCCACAACACCTGTTGCTTCCATGCCAATAGAGCCGGGCAGATCGCAAGGGTATTTCCCCATCCGCTGGTAAACATCAATATAATTTAGCCCAACAACAGTCTGCCGCAATCGCACTTCACCGGGCGCGGGGTCTGCTACGGTAATTTGTTCCCAGCGCATAGCCTCGGGACCACCAGACTGATGAATTGTGATAGCGTGAGGCATGGGCTGTGGTATCCGGGGTTGCAAAGATAATTAAGTGATGAGCTGTAGAGTTCTGACGACTCAAAATATAACACTATATCTCTTCTCACTAAGACTGTCTTTGAATTTTCAGGGTTACACAATTTCAGGTCAGGCTGATCTCACTCGCACCCGGCACAGTCACAAAAGCCCAATACTCATAACGTCATCATGCATCAATTCTACAAATCAGGCTGAATAGATAAACCCAACTACCGAACCTACAGCACCATTGTAGATACCAGCCAATGAATGAAAATACTCAATCACACAGCACACATCGCCGGCGCAAAAGCGCCAATATTTTCCTGATCGATCATGTAACTGCAGAACTGAATTCGCAGTTTCGTAAAGTAGATTAACCAGAGTTTTTGTCGATTGTCGTTGTTTGTCCATTCGAAAATAAGCCAGCGACGGTGATATCGTTATTGAAAGTAAACAGCGGTACTTTTTAATATGATTGATCGCCTGGCTAAATAGCAGATCACTATTCTCGCGTATGCGCGTCGTATCAAAACAAAGTTGCCGTATATATCGTCTATGGATCAGATGGATCTATCAACAATGCCACAGGACATGTGGCTTTATAGACGGTAGATTTACCAGAAAATACGGTAATACACCACTCGAAATGCTCGCTTGGAGCACTGATAATACCTGCAAGATAGGTATACGCAGGAAGCACCGCCATGAAAAATCTGGTCTATAAAAATGTTGCCGCCGTTGCTTTTAACAGCTTATCACTTTCTGCAATTGCGACAACTCCACCTGCAGTTGTCGACGATCAGCCAATTGCTCTTCCGATACGTGCGGCAGGAAAAACATCACTCTCTGTGACAGGCATCTGTCACGGTGCATAAAGAGAGGGTTATTCACTTAACTATTTCGAAGGATCGAAATGCAACACGTAACCAGTATGGTTGCATGTACGCTAACTGCACTGGCATTCCTCCCATACATAGAAGACACACTATCCGGCACAACGCAGCTCGAAAGAGCCTCGTGGCTGCGGTGGTCCGTGCTCAGCTTAATATCGTTTTTCTCGCAGGTGCATGAAGGGGCAGCGTTGTCTCTCTGGTTTTCAGGGACACAGGTAACCGTCACTGTAGTGATTTTTTTGCTGTCTGTGAAACTTGGCCATGGAAGGTATCTTAGCAAGGTCAACAAAAAGCTGTATGCGATCGCCGCGATAGGATTAGTAACCTGGTTTTTGTCAGACTCTTCCATCTATGCATTGGGTATTTCAATTGGTATAAGCCTTCTTGGGGGCAGCAGAACAGTGATCAAAGCCTATCGCTACCCAGGTACCGAAACCATTAGCGCCTGGATGATGGCTCTAGTGGCATCAATATTTGGTGTAGCCTCTGTCGATCAGTTAAATATGGTGTTACTCGCGTATCCCCTCTACCTAGTGGCCATTTACACAGCAATCACATTTGCGCTTCTAGTGGGACGCTTGGCGCAAACACGAACCATCAAGAAACAAGAGATGCAACACATTACTTTTTCTAGAAAATCAATACGAAGCAACACTCCAACACTTTCCCCCAACCCGGAATTAGAGCAGTGACCACTGGGTTGCACAAAACGAACTTGGCACCGGCCAAGCCGACTTAAAAGGAAACGGTTTTTCATACATCAATGCCAACTACGCCATATTGGATCTGTCACCAGCGCTGTTACCAATAAACTTACAACGACCTGGTATTGAAACCCTTAGGTATTGAAGATGTCACGCTAAACCCCACCTGGCAAATCAGATCATCGCGGAGC
>JALZUX010000278.1 GCA_023301405.1 Granulosicoccaceae bacterium
CTGGCTGCTGAAACGCCAGAGCAATCGTGGCGGCGTGCAATTGACCGTGACGATGCGAGCGTGTTGTGGGAAATGCTGCCAGGTGCAGATGCCAGCGCGACTAACGATAAAGGTAAAACGGCGTTAATGGCTGCCGCGAAGCTTGGTGATATGAGTCTTGTGAAGGCATTGCTCAAGCGGGGGTTGTCACTTGAAGATCGATCCTACACCGGCGGTACGGTGTTAATGTATGCGGCGTTGGGTAATCAGCTGAACATGATTACTTATCTGCAGCAACAAGTGCCTGGCGCAGAGTATCGGGACGCACAAAGTACCAATGGTTGGACGGCAATAATGATTGCTGCAGCAAAAGGGTTTGACGATGCGTTGCAAGTACTTGTTGACGATGGTGCGGATCCATGGCTTGCCGATGCTTATCAATGGAGCCCTTTAATGCGGGCGATTGATAATCGCCATATGGGGGTGGTGCGATACTTATTGACACTGCCTGACGCAATGATAAATTTTAGAAATGAAAATGGTTCTACTGCTTTGCATATTACAGCGCTAAAGAATGATGTGGAGTCCACTAAATTGTTACTGGCGCTAGGGGCAAAGCCTGACATCAAAGACAATAGTGGAAGGTTACCTGCGGACATCGCAAAAGCGAATGCCTCTGCTGAAATTATGGCTTTGCTTGTTAATAAATAATGGTGTTAAGTCACTAGATGCCGTTCATCAAAGCATCCACCTCAGGTGACAGTAATTGTGATCATTAGGTCTTCAATAGCTTAGGTTATGGTGAATAAACGATTGACTGCAATTTACTGGCTGGTGTTTGTTGGATAGACGCCAGCACCAGTTTTGCCAGTTCGCGCCCGGCTAGCTGAATATCTTCGTGAACCGTTTCAATTTGCGGGCGGAACCGTGGAAGTATGTTAACGGTTTGCTTTGATACAATGTCTATCTCCTTGCCAATGGAGAAACCTGCTTTCTCAATGCCACAGCACAGCGCAATGGTAGAGCCGCCACTCATTGAAATAATGCCGTCTGGTGGTGAGGTTCGTCTAAACAGTGCTTCGGTTTCGGACTCTATGGTGTCGAGCGTGTTATCTATCGTAAACGGTAAGGCAGGGTAGGGAGTTAAGCCGTGAGCTTGCATGCCTTTGGTGTAACCCGCCAACGTGTGATGATAAAAAGTCAGATCATCAGTGGGCCCAAGCAGTGCGATACGCGTTCTGTTTTTAGCGCGTAATCTGTTAATGCTATTTATCACGTATTGTTCGTTATCAAAGTCATGAAATGGATGCTCAATACCCATTTGGGTTCGGCCGTGTGTGGCGAAAGGTATGTTTCGTTTGTGCAGGTATTCAACCCTTGCGTCATTGGGTTCGATTCTCGATAGAATTACTCCATCGGCTGATCGCGTCTCAGCAATGTAGCGGACTGCATCTAGCGGGCTGTTGCCTAGGGTGTAAGGTGTTACGGTCAGGTGGTATGGCGTGCTACGTAGTGTTTCAGACAGGCCGCGCACCATATGTGATGTTAAGCCCATGATTTCTTCGTCAAGGCTCAGCACTAGGTTAATAATATTCGTTTTACCCGTGCGTAGTCCTACGCCTGCGCGGTTGGGGGTATAGCCGAGTTCTTCCGCTACGATTCTCACGCGTTTCTTTGTTTTTTCACCTATCTCAGGTGCATCTTTCAGAGCTCGCGACACAGTGGTGGTGCCGAGGTTGGTGATTTCGGCGATGGTTTTCAGAGTCGGTCTTGAACTGGCGTGGCTGAGTCTGGAAGGTTGAGGTGGTTTTTTGGGATTCATTATTTATTGAGCAGAAATCGCGGTAAAGGGCTTAATCACTGCTTGCGCCGCCGATGACGTGGTGTTTAAATAGTTCGAACTGTAACGTTACAGTTTTCTGGAGGATTCAACAACATGAAAATCAAAAACACGGCAACAGCTCTAGCGGCAGCGATTTCACTGTCTGTTATTGGTTCTGCTCAGGCAACTGATTTAGAAGTGACCCACTGGTGGACGTCTGGCGGTGAAGCGGCCGCGGTAAAGCAATTTGCAGACGCCTTTAATAAAGGTGGCGACAACTGGATAGACGGCGCGATTGCTGGCAGCGGTGGTGTGGCCCGACCAGTAATTATCAGTCGAATTCTTGGTGGTGAACCGATGGGGGCAACTCAGCTTAATCACGGGCGTCAGGCAGAAGAGCTAGTAGAGGCAGGTCTTATGCTAGACCTCACTGAGCTTGCAGAAAAAGAAGGTTGGAAAGATTTCATTCGTCCAAGTAAGCTCCTGGAAAGCTGCACCCTTGACGGAAAAATCTACTGCGCTCCAGTCAATATTCACAGTTGGCAGTGGATGTGGACAAGCCTTGATGCATTTAAAAAAGCCGGTGTTGATGCACCAAAAGACTGGAATGAATTTGTTGCGGCCGCTGACAAGCTTCGGGCAGCCGATATCATCCCCCTTGCTATCGGTGGTCAGGCGTGGCAGTCAAACGGCATGTTCAGTGTGATGACCGTTGGCCTTGGTGGAACAGATCTTTGGAAGGCGGTAAACGTCGAGAAAAATATGGATGTAGTTCGTGGCCCTGCATTCGCAAAAGTATGGCAAGCGTTTTCTGAGGCACGTGAGCTTGCAGATCCAAATAACAGTATTCAAAACTGGAACGATGCAACAAGCCAGGTGATCACCGCGAAAGCGGGCGCGCAGATTATGGGTGATTGGGCGCAGGGTGAATTTTCAGTCGCAGGGCAAACGGCTGGAGTAGAGTATGATTGCCTGCCTGGCCTTGGTATCGCACCAGTGCTGGATACCGCCGGTGATGCATTCTACTTTCCAAAGAACGATGATGCTGAAGTCACCGCTGCACAATTACGAATGGCGTCAATGATGTTATCGAAAGAGGTGCAGGTTGCTTTTAACTTAGCGAAAGGCTCTTTGCCTGTCCGTGCTGATGTCGATCTTGAAGCAGCCAATGGATGCATGAAAAAAGGGTTGGAAATTCTGAATGATGCAGGAAATATCTTGCCCTCAGGTGATCAAACATTTAACGCAGACACCACGGGTCAGCTTGAAGACCTGGCGACTGAATTCTGGTCAGATAAATCAATCACAGCCGAAGACGCGCAAGCTCGTTACGCAGATATCATAGAATCTGCAGAGTAGTTGGTTCCTGAGGGTGTGCTTGAGCACACTCTCAGGCTCTAAAGTATTCGTCGCATAAATCTGAGCATTCTATTTTGCCCCCCACAGGCTCGGCAGTATCCAGTTCTATAGCCCAATCTCGCAGACCGAATAGGTTCTTCAGGAATATTCACGCGAAGATCGCGGCGTTACCGATGATCGCAACAGCACTGTTTGTGTTTGTCGGGTGTTCTCTGTGGTCGGTGTTCTATTCCTTTACTTCTTCAAGGTTACTACCGGTTGAGAAGTTCGTTGGCTTGGATCAATACGAGCGTCTGTTTAAGTCGTCGCGTTGGCTAGAGTCCATTGAAAATATCGCTATTTACGGCATCTGCTCATTAGTGTTCTCATTGAGCTTTGGTTTTTTATTGGCGGTGTTTCTTGATCAGAAAATTCGTTTCGAAAATACTTTCCGCACTATTTTTCTCTACCCGTTTGCACTCAGTTACATTGTCACGGGGTTGGTGTGGCAATGGATACTAAATCAAAGTTTTGGTATTCAACAGGTCATTCGTGACCTGGGTTTTGAAAATTTTGAATTCAGTATTTTAAGCAATCGCGACTACGCCATTTATGCGATTGTTATAGCCGGACTGTGGCAAGGCACTGGACTGGTGATGGCACTGATGCTTGCCGGCTTAAGAAGCATTGATCAAGAGATCTGGAAAGCGTCTCGCGTAGACGGGATACCTGCTTGGCGAACCTACCTGTTCATTGTCATACCAATGATGCGCCCGGTTTTTATCACCACTCTGGTGTTGATCGCGGCAGGTATTGTGAAGGTTTATGATCTGGTGGTAGCCCTAACTGGCGGTGGGCCCGGTATTTCATCAGAGGTGCCGGCCAAATACGTTTATGACTATATGTTCGGGCGTGGCAGCCTGGGGCAGGGGCTGGCGGCGTCTACGGTTATGTTAACCACCGTACTTATTATTCTAATTCCGTGGGGCTATATGGAGTTTGGTGAGAAGAAAGCTGCCAAGGCTGCTACAGATGAATAGCACGCAAGCAGTTGTAGAAAACATTGGCCCTTATGGTCCAAAGCCAAAGAAAATATTTTCGACGCGTAATATTGTTATTTATGGCTTTCTTATTTTGGCTGCCATGTATTACCTGTTGCCGTTGTATGTAATGGTTGTAACCTCTTTGAAAGGGTTACCTGAAATTCGCTTGGGCAATATATTTTCGCCTCCGATAGAAATTACTTTTGCCCCATGGGTAAAGGCATGGGACTCTGCATGTACCGGTCTATATTGCGAGGGTCTGAAAGTAGGTTTCTGGAACAGTGTGCAAATTCTGGTGCCCAGCACGATCATTTCAATTGTTATTGCATCTGTTAACGGCTATGCGTTGTCGTTCTGGAAATTTAAAGGTTCAGAAGTGTTTTTTACTATTCTGCTGTTCGGGGCTTTTATTCCGTATCAAGTATTGATCTATCCGCTGGTTATTTTGCTGCGTGAGTTAGGGTTATTTGGCAGCTTGGCTGGTGTCACACTGATTCATGTGATATTCGGTATGCCTATTTTAACGCTGCTGTTTAGAAATTATTTTGCCAGTGTTCCTGTTGAATTGTTTAAGGCGGCGCGGGTAGATGGTGCCGGTTTCTGGCGAATTTTTGGTCAGATAATGCTGCCGATGTCACTACCCATATTTGTGGTAGCGATAATTATCCAGATCACCGGCATATGGAACGATTTTCTATTTGGGGTTATCTACGCGGGTACTAAAAATTTCCCAATGACCGTACAGCTCAACAATATTGTGAACTCCACGCAAGGGGTAAAGGAATATAACGTCAATATGGCTGCGACCTTACTAACTGCCGCTCTACCGTTATTTGTCTACTTTGTTTCTGGAAAATTGTTTGTTCGCGGTATTGCCGCCGGGGCGGTAAAAGGATGAGTAGTGTTTCTATCAATGACCTATCGTTGAGCTTCGGCGATGTTGATGTACTTAAGTCACTCAATCTTGAGATCGCAGAGGGAGAGTTTCTGGTCTTATTGGGGCCTTCTGGTTGTGGTAAGTCCACGTTGCTTAATTGCATCGCCGGTTTGCTTGATGTGTCAGCCGGTCAGGTGTTTATAAATAATAAAAACGTAACATGGGAAGAGCCGAAAGATCGAGGTATCGGAATGGTTTTTCAATCTTATGCGCTCTACCCGCAGATGACTGTTGAAAAAAATCTTTCTTTCGGGCTGCGTGTGGCTGGATTGCCTAAGCCAGAGATACGTAAACGAGTTGATCGAGCTGCTGAAATTTTGCAAATTCAGGATCTACTGGCGCGCAAGCCGGGGGCATTGTCGGGTGGGCAAAGGCAACGGGTTGCTATTGGCCGAGCGTTAGTTCGTGATGTAAATGTATTTTTGTTTGACGAGCCGCTATCAAATCTAGATGCAAAGTTACGCACAGATCTACGAGTAGAGCTCAAGCGTTTGCATCAACGCCTTGGCAATACCATGATTTACGTAACCCATGACCAGATAGAGGCGCTGACGTTGGCAGACCGGATAGCCATTATGAAAGATGGTCTGATTCAGCAGCTTGATACGCCGCAGAACATCTATAACAGACCGAACAATAGGTTTGTTGCGGGCTTTATTGGATCGCCGGGTATGAATTTTCTACAAGGTAAGCTTGCCAAGGCTGCTGATCAGTGGTTTTTTAACAACGATGATATAAATGTGCCATTGGCACAATACGATTTTACCATTGCCCCGGTTGAAGGTGCGCCGGTAGAATTCGGTATCCGCCCTGAGCACATCGTGATCGGTGAAAACGCCTATTCACAAACTGTTCAGTCTGAGCTGATGATTGAATTAGTAGAACCGATGGGGGCAGACATTGTGGCGTGGAGTAATCTTGCTGGTGCTACCTTTACACTGCGAGCTGATTCAGAGGCCATGATTTCAAACGGGCAGCGATTAACCATCGGGTTTAATCCATCCCGAGCGTCTCTTTTCTCATGCGAGAGCGGACTAAGAATATAAACCAATCTTTATCAGTGTGTAACTGGTCATAACATAACTGCACGGAGTTCAAACGTGTTAAGCAATAATTTATCTTTTCAACTATACAGCGCTCGTAATACTGCGCTGCCTGAAGCACTGGCTACCATTGCGGAGGCAGGTTATAAAAGCGTAGAAGCCTATGCTGGTAATTTTGAGCAATTAGACACCTTTACTCAAGAATTGAAAGTGGCGGGGCTAACCGTATCTTCTGTTCATATTTCCCGTGATGAACTAAAGAACAACATGATCAATAGCATTGAGCTTGCAGCAACGCTTGGTGCTGATCATATCGTTTGCCCCTACCTGCTGCCAGAGGATCGGCCAGTAGATAAAAATGGCTGGGTGGCACTTGCGCAAGAACTGGCAGAATTCAACGTACAGATTTCAGCTACCGGACGTGACTTCGCATGGCACAATCATGATTTCGAATTTCATCGTTTGCCTGATGGTTCTGTGCCCATGCGTTTGCTACTTGATAATGCACCTGATATGTATTGGGAGATAGACGTCGGTTGGATACATAGAGCCTCTCAGGACCCTGCCTCCTGGTTGCGCACTTATCTTGATCGAGTCAGTGCTGTTCATTTAAAAGACGTAGCAAAAGAAGGCGACTGTAGCGATGAAGATGGCTGGGCCGATGTAGGTCACGGAACGGTGGACTGGACAGAAATTCTAACCGAGCTGAAGCGCTGCGATGCTGAGCTGTATATTGTTGAGCACGATAACCCTTCCGATTTAAAGCGATTTGCAGAGCGTAGCTTTAAGACTGCTTCCAGTTGGAGTTAATGGATGGATGACATGAAAGTAGGGGTGATTGGCTGTGGCAATATATCGACAGCCTACATGCAACTTGCGCCTATGTTTGCAGGCTTTACGATAACCGCTTGTGCGGATATAAACCCTATTGCTGCGCAACGGCAGGCACTGGAGTTTGATTGCCAGGCGAAATCCATTGATGAGTTACTTGCCGACCCCGCTATTGGCTTAGTGATTAACCTCACCATTCCGGCGGCACATTACAGAGTGTCTGAACAAATTTTACTGGCCGGAAAGCACGTATATTCTGAAAAGCCGTATGTATTATCTACTGCAGAAGGCAAGGCTTTGCGCAAGCTTGCCAAAGGTAAAGGCTTACAGATTGGTTCAGCACCGGATACTTTTCTGGGTGGGGCACATCAGGCCGCCCGGCAATGTATTGATGATGGCACAGTAGGCCAAATAGTCGGTGGCAGTTGCTACTTTCAATCCCCGGGAATGGAAGGCTGGCACCCTGATCCAGATTTTTTCTATCAGCCCGGTGGCGGACCAATATTGGATATGGGGGCCTACTATATAAGTAACCTTGTACAGTTTATGGGGCCGGTGCAGCGAGTGGTTGCGATGTCGAGTAAACCGTTTGCCACCCGCACGATTAGCAGTGAACCCCGCGCGGGCCAGGCTATTGCGGTAGAGGTTGATACCTCGGTACGGGCGATTCTTGAGTTTCATCAAGGAGCGCAAGTGTCGTTTGCGGCGAGTTGGGATGTGCGGGCTCACGAGCATAATTGCATGGAGCTCTATGGCACAAAGGGCACGCTGTATGTACCTGACCCGAATCGCTTTGGGGAGCCTGTTCGCTTTAGTGACGGCGAGACTGAAAATCAGATCGCACCATTGCAAGTAGTAGGCGCTGAAAATTTCGAAGATTTAGATGGCGGGCTCATCGCAAACTATCGGGGGGTAGGGTTGGCAGATATGGTCGCTGCTATTCATGAAGGAAGGCCACACCGGTGTAATGGTGATCTTGCATTGCATGTTATTGATGTGATGACATCGATTCTGCACTCTGCTGAAAGTGGCCAGTTTGTCACTCTTGAAACAAGCTGTGAAAGACCTGCGGCGTTAGGTGATGATGCCGCCAGAAGTCTTATGGTCTAAGCGGCAAGCTTTGAATGGCCAGACAATTTTTTGAGTTCTTCTGGCTGCCAAATCACTATCCTGAGTCCCCTTTGATAAAACAGCTACGGAGCTCATCATGATTCAAAATCCGATCCTGACGGGCTTCAATCCTGACCCGTCTATTTGTCGGGTCGAGGATGATTTCTATATCGCCACCTCGACGTTTGAGTGGTATCCCGGGGTGCAGATTTATCACTCTAAAAATTTGGCTGATTGGCGCTTAGTGGCCCGGCCATTGAGCCGCGCCAAGCAGCTTGATATGCGGGGCAATCCTGATTCCTGCGGAGTATGGGCGCCGTGCCTGAGTTATTCACAAGGTAAATTCTGGCTTGTTTATACCGATGTAAAAAGATTCGATGGTAATTTTAAGGATGCACATAATTATCTGGTGACCAGCGACAGTGTTAGTGGCGACTGGAGTGACCCGGTCACTATGAACTCAAGCGGCTTTGACCCGTCATTGTTTCACGATGATGATGGCCGTCAGTGGTTTTTGAATCTGGTGTGGAACCATCGTGCCCCGTCACTGGGTAAAAGCCCTTTGTACAGTCCGTTCGGTGGTATCGTGCTGCAAGAATACTCGCATCAACAACAGAAGCTTGTAGGTAACGCGCAACTTATATTCACTGGCAGCGATAAGGGTTTAACTGAAGCCCCGCACTTGTTTAAGCGAAATGGATACTATTACCTGGTGGTTGCCGAAGGCGGTACTGGCTACGAGCATGCAGTGACTCATGCGAGATCAAAAAATATTGATGGCCCCTTCGAACTGCACCCTGACACTTACTTGCTTTCTGCCACTGATGAAAGTGATGGTCAGTTGCAACGCACCGGCCACGGGCAGTACGTTGAAACAAAAAATGCCGAGGCCTACCACACCTTTCTATGTTCGCGACCGTTGGCCGGGTTAAAGCGCTCACCCATGGGTCGCGAAACTGGTCTGGCGCGTTGTGAATGGGGTGAAGATGGCTGGCTGCGTACAGTGCATGGCTCAACGCAAGCCGCATTGCAGATAGAATCTCCCACAGGATTGCCGGCCACCGGCGTGCCAATGAGTGACAACAAATCACCGGTGGTTGCAAACTTTACCAGCGATCAACTGCCAATAGATTTTCAATGGCTGCGTACACCATATCCTGAGCGACTGTTCTCGCTGACGGCACGTCCGGGTTGTTTGCGCATCTATGGTCGCGAGTCAATAGGCAGTTGGTTTGAGCAATCGCTGATTGCCCGTCGTCAGCAACATCATCGCTATTGTGTGGTTATCACCCTTGAATTTCAGCCAGTGTCTTTTCAGCAAAGCGCCGGTCTAACGGCTTATTATAATCGCTATAAATTTCACTACCTTCAGGTGACCCATGACGAACAACTCGGGCGGGTGCTTAGCGTAATGACTTGTGACGGTGACTACCCCGATGGCTCACTATGTTTTCCTTCGCCTTTAGTGGCAGTACCTGGTAACGAGGCAATAACACTACAGTGTGTTGTTCGTGATGCTGAGCTTACCTTTGCATGGAAAACAGCTGACGACTGGCATCAGATCGGCCCGACCCTTGACGCTTCTGTATTAAGTGATGAGGGTGGACGCGGGGAGCATGCCTCTTTCACTGGAGCATTTGTTGGAATGATAGCATTCGACACCTCAGGTGCTGCGCTGCCAGCAGACTTTTCACAGTTTATTTATACGCCGCTTTAGATAGTTTCTATTGCCCGTTAATTCGTAGAGAACGCCATGCAATTGCTGAACGACGGTTGGTCTTTGACAAGTCCTGATGGCGATCAACACGTTCCATTCACGGTGCCTGGTGATGTGCACTCAGCGCTGTTAGCCGCAGGCTTGATTGACGATCCTTATTACCGGGACAATGAACTTAAAGTTGATTGGGTGAACCAGTCTGAATGGATTATTGAGCGTGTATTTGAAGTTAGTGAAGGTGACTTGCTGCTAAAGAGTTTGTTGGTGCTTGATCAGGTAGATTGCATTGCTGATATCAGTATTAACAATTCGCTGGTAGGGTCTGTACAGAGTCAGTTTATTCGATACGTATTTGATGTTCAGCCGCAACTGAAAGTTGGTTTGAATTCGATCAAAGTGCATTTTCAATCTGCTGTTGTGGTGGCCGCTGACAAGGCTCGTGTATTTCCGTTCGAGCTACCTCATAGCGATAATTGCCGAATACCACATTCTAATTTTTTGCGAAAAACTCCTTGCCATGCTGGTTGGGACTGGAACATCTGCCTAATGCCCATTGGTGTCTATGGTGATGTGAAGCTGGTT
>JALZUX010000279.1 GCA_023301405.1 Granulosicoccaceae bacterium
GGCTTCTACCGGCTCGCGTTGCGCCAGATTGTCACTGACCGCCTCGTTTTTCACTCCAACAAACTGATAGAAAATTTCATTAGGACCAACCATACCTAGCTCTGCCCGTGCGCGCTCTTCAATTTCACCAACCCCGTCCACCAGATCAGTAACTTCTGCGCGCAGCGCTGTGTTTATGTCTCTTTGCTCGGTAAGCTCTTTGGTTAACCTTATAGCTTCGTTTCTGGTTTGATTGAGTTCACGGATTCCACCGTTACCCATCCAAAAACGCCATTGCAGAACAATAAACATTAAACACAGTGCTGCGATCAGTATTTTCAACTAACAATCCTCTTCAACAGTAACGCTTACAACGCTTGCTTTATCGCCGATTGACCTGCGTACACTGCGCGACTGCCAAGTTTTTCTTCAATACGTAGCAGCTGATTGTACTTTGCTATACGATCAGACCGCGACATCGAACCGGTTTTAATTTGGCCAGCATTAGTCGCCACTGACAAATCAGCAATGGTGGTGTCTTCAGTTTCACCCGAGCGGTGCGATGTTACTGTGGTGTATCCGGCCCTGTGTGCCATATCTATAGTGCGCATGGTTTCAGTCAGCGTGCCGATTTGGTTGACTTTGATCAATACAGAATTTGCAATTGAAAGCTCAATACCTTTCGCTAGTATTGCCGGGTTGGTCACAAACAAATCATCGCCGACCAGCTGAACTTTATCGCCGGTTTTTTCAGTCAACATTTTCCAACCGTCCCAGTCGTTTTCGTCCATGCCGTCTTCAATTGAAATGATCGGGTAACGAGCCACCCAGTCTGTCAGGTAATCGGTAAATTCTTCACTGCTGAATTTACGATTCTCTGAAGCTAAATCATACACCCCGTCCTTATAAAACTCTGAGCTTGCTGCATCTAGCGCCAGATAAACATCTTTGCCCGGGCTGTAGCCTGCCTTTTCTATTGCTTCAAGAATAATATCAATGGCGGCTTCGTTGGATGGCAAATCAGGAGCAAAGCCACCTTCGTCTCCAACAGCCGTATTAAGCCCCTTACTCTTCAACACAGTTTTCAAGGTATGAAATATTTCCGCACCGGTACGCAAGGCCTCGGAAAGAGACTCCGCCCCGATTGGCATTACCATAAATTCTTGCAAATCAACACTGTTGTCAGCATGCGAGCCACCATTGATGATATTCATCATCGGCACAGGCAACGTGACGGCCTTATCGCCCCCCAGGTATTCAAATAACATCTGCTTTTTGTGCATTGCACCGGTATGCGCACACGCCAATGAAACAGCCAGCAAGGCGTTAGCCCCCAGACGATCTTTGTTCTCTGTGCCATCAAGCTTCAACATGGCTTCGTCAATGCCTTCCTGATCGGTGACATCCATACCGTTCAGTGAGTTGGCTATTTCGCCATTGACGTGCGCTACTGCTTTTAAAACACCTTTTCCAAGGTAACGCTTGGGATCACCATCGCGGAGTTCCAGCGCTTCGCGCTCACCTGTAGACGCTCCGGAAGGTACCGCTGCCCGGCCAGTCTCACCTGAACTAAGAGTGACTTCCGCCTCAAGTGTTGGGTTACCGCGTGAATCGATAATTTCGCGAGCGTGGATTTTAGTTATTGATGACATATTTTCTCCGATCGTTTCCGGGCTAGTGGGTTGTGCAGAATGTAAGGTGACAGATTTACACAGCTATCGCCGCTTGTGCGGGACAGAAAAGTACAGAACGTTTTTTAAAAAATACAGCGATCATACGTCGATCTTTTGCAACGCCACAATGGCGGCAGTTGCGAAGAGAAAGTGTGCCGTTTCCGTCTACACGGTCCATTAGGACAAACCAAGCAATGCGTTTTCCGGCATGTCTGATTTTTTGCACACTGCATCAAGCTGTAATAGAGTACCCAGCACTCCTTCAAGCTGATCCAGCGGCCAGGCATTAGGGCCATCACTAAGGGCGTTATCAGGGTCGGGGTGAGTTTCCATAAAAACACCCGCAACACCGGCGGCAACCGCAGCACGGGCCAACACAGGAACAAACTGCCGCTGCCCCCCTGAAGTGCCGCCAAGCCCACCTGGCTGTTGTACTGAATGCGTTGCATCAAATACCACCGGACAGCCAGTGGTGCGCATGGTAGCAAGACCACGCATATCTGAAATCAATGTTCGATAACCAAAACTGACACCACGCTCACACAACATGATGTGCTGGTTACCCGCTGCATGCGCTTTGTCGACAACGTTTTGCATGTCTTCAGGAGCCATAAACTGCCCCTTCTTGATATTGACCGGAATACCAGCCTCACAGACACGGGTGATAAAGTTAGTTTGGCGAGCCAGAAACGCTGGAGTCTGCAGCACATCAACCACACTGGCAACTTCGTCAATGGGCGTATCTTCATGAACGTCGGTGAGTACAGGGATATTAAATTCTTTTTTTACCGCCTGAAGAATACGCAGACCCTCTTCCATTCCCGGGCCTCGGTAGCTGCTGACTGAGGACCGATTGGCCTTATCAAAAGATGATTTGTAAATCAGCGGCATACCCAGTCGGGTTGTCATTTGCACCAACTTCTCTGCGGTGCGCATGGTCATTTCTTCTGATTCAACCACGCAGTTTCCGGCGATTAAAAACAACGGCTGGTCAAGACCAACCTCAAAACCGCAAAGATTCATACTATTGCCCTGAAAGATATTCTGTCACAGCCGAAATACAGTGGACTCACGGTTGCTGGTGAAGCCCATTTTATCAGAGATCTGCATTCAGGCATCGCTATTTGACCCACTAGGCGTCAGCAGTGGCGGCGACTTCCGCAGTACCTTCCGCATAAGCAATAGCAGCATTGATAAAACCACTAAACAACGGATGCACGTCACGCGGCGAAGAACGATACTCAGGGTGGTACTGACAACCGACAAACCACGGGTGATC
>JALZUX010000280.1 GCA_023301405.1 Granulosicoccaceae bacterium
GAGAAGAGAGTGACGCCGTCGATATACATACCCCGTAACGGCTCTGTTGTTTGCGCAGAGACATTGAGCGGGGCAAGAGCCGCGAGTGTAACAAGTAGCAGTGTGCGGCATAAAAGCACACGGCCCTTGGGTCTCAGGTTGGAAATTTTTAGCATATTTAAAGACTTACTGTAGTGTTAAAAAACGGCTGGCGTATTAAATAGCCACCAATACGGACTGTTCATCTGTGTGCAGGGTAGCGGACGTCCTGGAAAAAACATGAGCCTGGATCTGCATGTTTCTGTGGCAAACTCAGTAGCGTTGAAACGAGTAAAGAAGGTTTTAGCTGTAGGTCTGCTGCGCAGTCTAATGGATAATTGCAGAGCAATAAGTTTGCTGCTGGATCAAGTATCAAGCGGGATGCCATCGACATTCATGAATAAACCGAACATCGTATTACAATGAAATCGCTAAAAAAACCGAGAGGTGAGGCCAAGGCTACAAGCTAATTTGGATGGTGTTATATCGGGATCAAAATATTTACTGAGATCGACTTTTCTCAAGGGGTTCGGCGCTCTTACTTAACAAACCTTTGCGATCTGCAGGGATATCCTCAGAGGTTACTGATGCAGTCGTCTGTCTTATTGGCCCTTACTTGCAGAGATTAAAACCCCAACCCTGCTTTTTACACTTTAATGCCATTGCGTTGTTAATTTTTATAAAGCATAGCCGGGCGTCCTACAAAGCAGTCTGCGCAGATTGGTTATTGCAGATGCTTTTTACAGGACGTCAACCAGATACTACTTATCACTTAGCCGATAAGAGTTTGCCCGGTAAGCGCTTTCTTCTCAGTATGAAGCGGCCCATAGTCAAAAGCAGAGGTAACAGCATGTCAACTCTGCTCCGACGATTGCACCGCCACCGCTAGTTCTCAGCTGCTGGTCTTCAGAAGTTCCATCAGAATCTGTCGCCTTGCCATCAGCAGCCAGTGTGGTTGTTGAATTGATGCTCACGTCATTGGTTCTTACATTAGCCGAGAGCCCGGATGCACTGGAAAATGTCTGGGACTCAGTAGTGCCGGTTAATGTTCCCACCAAGGTGTAATCAGCTGTGATTATTACTGGCGGTATTACCGATGTAGACGGCAGCACCATCAAGACGCTCTGGCAGCAATCTTGTCTGTTGATAACATTGAGTCGACCAACATCATGGGTAGCTCGCAAATCGACACGCCACCATGAGTCAGAAGAAAATTAAGTTTGTATTTCTATTAACAGCAATCGGGGCGTTCTGATTTACAGGACGCCCCGATGGTTAAGTACTACTTACGCCTTAGCTGATAAGCGCTTTCTTCTCAGCGTGAGGCAGGTGATAATTGCTAGCAGCATTAGCGGTAGATCGCCTTTGCCGCTACCGAATGCACCACCACCACCGCTAGTTCCTACCCGGAGACCCTCAGATGTTTCACTACCTGTTTCATTAGTGCTTCCGATGCTAGTTGCATCGAGAAAATCGGGTATTCCATTTCCACTGGTATCTGCATCGCCTTCGATAAGATCACTGATCGAATCACCGTCGCTGTCGGTATCCAGGAAATTCGGAATGCCGTCTGCATCATGATCAGCATTGGTCTCATCACGGTCGGAAATCAAGTCGCCATCGCTGTCGGTATCAAGAAAATTTGGCATGCTGTCAAGATCTTGATCGGCAATTCCTTCTAGACCGTCTGCTATGCGATCGTTATCTTGATCGATTTCCGGTAGGGCAGACACGGTTGCTTCATCGGCAAAGTTTGGTATTGAATTACCGTCTACGTCGGCCATGCCTTCAATAGCATCGCTTACACTATCACCATCGCTGTCGAGATCAAAACGATTGGGGATGTCGTCATTGTCAAGATCAGCATCACCTTCGATGAAGTCTGGTATGCCGTCGTTGTCGTCGTCGGAATCGATATAGTCCGGTAACAGGTCATTATCGAAGTCGTTGAAGCTAAGTGAATCAGCCGGGTTAGTACCGTCGATAACTTCAATATGATCAGGAACCGAATCACCGTCGGTGTCAAGGGTGTCCATTGTGACTAATAACGTGCCGTCACCATCGGGATCAAAGTAGGGCTCAATAGTGTTATTGTCATCACCAACCTGATCGTTATAGTCGTTATCATCAAGGTAGGCAGGAATACCATCTAGGTCACGGTCAGCGTTGTAGCTTGTTTTGAATGAATCATCAATGGCTGTGGCTCTGGCAATTGCGACTACGTTGGTGCTTCCACTGGCGGCGTTACTTGCACTTATAAAGCTCTGTACCGTGGTCTCGCCGGTTAACCTTCCCACTAGGGTGTAGTCCGCTGGATTGGTACTGGGCGTATTACCGAGGTAGACAAGAGCACCATCGAGACGCTGGCTACAGCAATCACTTCGGTTGAAAATATTGATTCGATCGATATCGTAAGTAGCCCCCAAATCAACACGCCACCAAGGGTCAGTCGAGTCGGTTACTGTGTGAGTGACTGAACCATTATTATAGTCACCGTCAATGCTTCCGTCGACCGCTCTTGCTGCCACCCCTTCCAAATCAGTCGTTGAT
>JALZUX010000281.1 GCA_023301405.1 Granulosicoccaceae bacterium
TGATCAATCACACTGCAGTATTCCATAACCACTAAACGCCTGCATTTTTCAGGCAATATTTTCATGCCCCTGCACTGCGTTGCCAGGCGCTCTTTTTGGACGGACACCACATTAATGGATTGTTTTTTCACCACTGAAGACAACGACTGGTTTAAACCCACAAGCCATACACGCGGCCCGTGGAACGTTGATCATTGCCATGCAGGCCCTCCTACCGGTCTCATTGCACGCGCATTAGAACAACTGGTGCCAAACCAAAGACTGACCCGGCTCACCGTTGTTCTAAGCCGCCCTATCCCGTTTACCGGCTTTAGAATAACCACCGAACTAATTCGAAGCGGCCGCATGGTATCGACAAGCAACGCCTCACTCATTGATCAAGATAATAAATTGTGCGCCACCGCAACGGCCTTGCACATGGAGGAACATCCAGCAACTGACTTCCCCACGCACAACCTACCACTGCTAAAACCACAACAGGCCACAATCGGCAAATTTCCGATCCAACAAACACTGCATGACCAACCGGCATTCAATGGTGATGGTGTTACTGTGAAATACCCGGCGGGGCAATCCCATCAACCGGGGCCAACCGTTGCATGGATGAAAACCGTACCACTTCTTGCCACTGAAAAGCCGTCGCCTTTTCAGCGTATTTGTCCACTGGCCGATTGTGGAAACGCCTTCAGCCGCAATGCCGATCCCGCCGAGGTTAATTTTATGAATCCTGACCTCACTATTCTGTTGCATCGTGATCCAGTGGGTGAATGGCTAGGCACAAACGCCAGTGGCTACTGGGAACCCAACGGCATCGGAATGGCTGATGCGCACCTATTTGACGAACACGGTAGCGTTGGACGCGCTTTGCAAACCTTGTTATTAAGAGCACCGCCAAGCTCGCCTTAAACAAGTGCGTCACAAAGTGAAATCCAACAAACAAGGTTAACTGTGATTCGCAAGCTTATGTTTTTATATATTTATTTCAAAATAAGCACAAAAATAGCCTGTTCAATGCCTTAAAGAAAGCCATCCCTCGGACGATTCAGACCCACAAGAAACTATTTCAAACTGACACGCCTGGCAGCGATAGACCAAGCGATACTTTGAGGGTCACATGAACTACCGTAATCTATTAATCGCAAGCCTGATCACAGGCACCGTCGCGAGTTGCTCGATGAACCCGAAGAATGACACTTCGTCCGCGGTTCCCGATATCTCCGACTCCAATCGCGCTGATCTCATTGAAATCAATGCAAGCTTAAAGCCCCCTGCTGCATCAACAGATTTCAGACCAGCATCGGTCACAAAGCCCCAAACCAACATTACTCGCAGAAGAGTAGAGTTTACAATTGGCGATGAAGGACCTATATCAGAATCACAACCAGTATCAGCCTCGCGATCAGACACAGGTTTTTCCGGAGCCACTAGCGGTCCGACAAAGCTAGCCCCTAGCTACCCACAACGCCCGGTACCGGCATACGGCATGACACGACAAACAGTGGTTGCCACTCATGGACAGCCAGCCAACCGTTTAGCCGGAACCGCTGGATCTGAGGTTTGGGACTACGGTACGTTCAGAGTATTTTTTCAAAACGACAACGTAGCGTTTACCAAAGTCTGGTAGCAATAAAGTACCGCCGCACATTGTTTGCGCGGCGGTATTTCAATTAACTGCTTCCGGTAATCGTATGCAGCACGCTTTTTAGTTCGTCAGCATCACGCGCTATATAATCAGCCCCCAGACTATCAATTCCATTGGGTGTATAACCCCACGGCACCAGTAACACTGGTATGCCTACCGCCCGTGCTACGCCAACGTCGGCCGCTGAATCGCCAATCATCAAAGCGGCTGAGGAATCGACTCCCAGCAAATCAAGACAATGGCGCAATGGCTCTGCATGTGGCTTGCGATGCGGTGTTGAATCGCCTCCTACAACTGCACCAAAAGTTTCTATCAGCTGTAAATGACTGATGATGTCTTTTGCCATCGCGACCGGCTTATTAGTACACACACCCTGCCTACAGCCCAGCGCTGAAAAAGCCGCCAACACATCGCTAATACCAGGATATAAACCTGTGTTCTTGCAACAATGATTCGTGTAGTGCGTCAGGAATCGACTGTACGATTCATCACTGTCATATGATTCGTGCCCGTTAACCTTGGCAAACGCACGCTGCAACAACTTTGACGCCCCATTGCCGATCATCAGCCGAACATCATCAACAGAGAGTTGCGCTAACTGATAACTTTTAAGAACTTGATTAACGGACCCTGCTATATCAACAACGCTATCGACCAGTGTGCCATCAAGATCCCAGATTAACGCAGTAGCAGTCACGCCGTTACCCACGTATTGCCGCAATATTGGCCGCATAGTTATCAGCATTACCATCAGCAAACACCGCGGAGCCCGCCACCAGCACATTAGCGCCGGCTGCCGCTACACTGGCCGCATTCGCTGCAGTAACGCCGCCATCAACAGACAGATCAATGGCGCGATCACCGATCATTGTTCTGATTCGGGATATTTTCTCAAGCTGCGATTCGATAAAAGACTGCCCGCCAAAGCCGGGATTGACCGACATCACCAAAATCAAATCAAGCCGATCCATTACATAGTCAAGAACGGTTTCCGGTGTCGACGGGTTAAGCGATACACCGGCCTTCACACCCAGTTGCCGAATGGCTTGTAACGACCGATCAAGGTGCGGCCCGGCCTCTGCGTGTACAGTGATCATGTCTGCACCTGCAGCAACAAAATCTTCAAG
>JALZUX010000282.1 GCA_023301405.1 Granulosicoccaceae bacterium
GATCTCTTTCAGCCGGCTATAACGGTCGACCTCTCTAAAGGTGATCACTAGTCGCCTCATTAATCGAAATAGATAAACCAACATTCGCTTGCTGCCCCCTCTCTCTCAACACACCAATAACTTGACAACGCATCGAAAGTCTATTGCAAATTCGCAGTACCGCCTTTCGCTAATCGCCTGACAACACCTAACGCGCGTCAACCGTTACCAGCGCTTTAGCGCCAGCACACAAGGCGACAACGTCAAGTCTGGCGCGGATATCGCCACAAACACGGCCCTAGAATATTACCTGAACACATTGATTTCCCAGCTAGAGCAAATACGCTGTAGCCCACAAAATCTCACTAGGCGCTCGCATCAAATTTAATGAACGAACCACCCTTTGCTCAAGTATTTCAATACCTGTCTCGACGAGGAAACCACACAAACCAAATGAACGCATTGTGCACGTTGTGACCAAGCGGTGACTGAGTCACCCGAAAACGACAAACGAAAACCACATACAGCGGCAGCAAATTAATATTCATCAGTGCCTGTCGTTGTTATTCAACTACTCAGAAACATGAGTGAGCAACGTAGCTAACTCAACACCTGTTACATGCCACTTGAATATCACAGAAATTCGCAACAATGCTGCACACACCATGCAGCCGATTACGATCAGCTAGGCTTTATCACCTGGTGAATTACATCCCGGCGTCTGCATGTGAAGCTTGGCGACACCACCAGCGAATCCCCCCCTCATTTGTACCGATCAAAGCGTGTCCCTGAAAACGCAAGCTTTATCGCCGTTACCCTGCTTGCTTTAGGTGACCGAAAAAATCCAGCGTGCCTGTGAGCATAGGCACGTATGCTTATGCGAATATCGAATACACAGATTCAATAGCAGACCCAACTTTCTTTACCCGCCGCTATTCAAGCGCTGCCTTTTCAAGCAATTCTAATTGAAGACGATCAAACGCCTCAAAAATCAAACCATTGAATTTCTCAACATCATTAATATTACTAGGCATAGAGCTCGTTTTACCTAGCTTCGCCACATTGATGTCTCCGGTTTTCAAAGAATCACGTGTAGGATCAATGATCACTTTTTCATCACTGAAAAGCTCCGGGTGAGTGATGATCAATGCTGCCGCCATATCCCAATTGCAAAAACCCTCTATCTAACATTTGCTATATATTCGGTCGACCCGTGGCTGTATTTTTGTAGCGACATACTGAAATAATGGCCCGTCTTCTCGTTGTAACCTGGCCATTTCTTGTCTGCCAAAAAGCGCCTGGCTTGCCGTGTGCCCGTTGATAAGGATCGTCTCAACAGGGGCTGCCAATACACTCAGGGCGGCGGCGGGATCTACAGAAAAATTTAACTCATTGACCGAATGCCCGTTCAGCTCCAACGGGTGCGTAACTCCCCCCATAAGATAAAGACGACGGAGGCGGCTGTAGAACGCTGGCTCTCGATCAGTTGCCGCCAGTCGATTACTCATTGTACCAGTCGCCAGCATACACAGATCACCAACGTGCTGCTCAGCCGAATCGATCAAAAACCGAGCGGCTCGCGCACCACTGCAGACTGGCAAATCATTCAGCTGCAAATCAGACACAAGGCTTTCAGTTGCAGCGATCACGTCATTCAAAGAGCCGTTACCGTGCGTCAGTGTGACCCAAACTAGATCGATGTCTGGCCGCGCCAGCAGATAAAGTCAAGTACGCGCATCATCGACATAAGCGCCAGCGAGACCTATGGTGTTATCACAGTCGAATATTAACGGTATTTTTTTCATTAGCATTAGTTCAGTTGACCGTCAAACAACGCTTTTAGGAATTCAACGTCCAGGTATTCTTGCAATTTCAGGTAAGTACTCTCGTTACTGATCGGCCGATCCGGACGTTGGTACTCAACATAGGCATAAGCGCACCAACTGATCGCACGCAAGTTTAGAAATGGCTTATACAGCTCCACTCGCTCACGAATAGACGCCTGCTTAAATTTCGGTATGGCATCTAAATAAGCACTAAAGAATAACTCTTGTTGTTGCACATTGAGTACAGACTCAGTCTTCCACCGCGTGGTTGTAAGTGCTATGAAATGAGTCAAATCTTGACAAGGATCACTGACAACTGCTTTCTCCCAGTCGACCAATGTTGGCCGTTGATCATTAATGATAAAATTATGAGAATTGACTTCAGTATTGTTGATACAGCTCAGCGGGTTATCTATAAAATACTGCTCTTGGTGACAGCTATTCTCGGCATAGCGCATGACTCGCTGCAGAATATCTTTCTGCTCAACACTTAAGTACTCACTCTGCCAGACATTCTCTAACCAGCGATTAGCTTCCTTGAATCGATCACTGAACAAATGTTGCTCATGAATAAACACTGAGTGTTGAGCCGTGTTGATCTCGGTCGAGTGAATTTTTGCAAAAATCCTGGCAGCAACTTCGATATCGCGACTGTACTCCAAGGGACGACCCTCGATATACTCCATCACCAGAACACCCTGCGGTAGATGCTGATAACTGCCATCAACAAAATGCGGGCGCGGTGTTACAGCGGAGTTTTGCAGCGCCTGTAAAGTGTGGTGCTCATATTCTATTTGATTGTCTACCGCTATCTGACTGCCATAGTTTACCCTGAGCACAAAGCGCTGCTCACGGTGTTGTAGAAGGTAGTTGCGATTGTATTCGCCTTGAGCTAAAAAACTTAACTGGTAGTCTTTGGCCAACGCAAGCTGATCAAGCAATTTACTTGCAGCAATGTAGTCGTGTAAGCGTTGGATTGAGTCATCCATAAGAGCGGCTCTGTTGCTGTGACAAAAAGCCTTTGAGATGCGAGCCGAGTAATTCCGTGGCATTGGCTTCTTGAAGTTGGTTCAAATCTTCGATGGTGTCGATATCGCTAAGCTGGCGGATTAACCCGATCTCAGCCACGCGTTGTAGTTTGCTTATACTTTGCGAAAATGTCTTAGTAGAGCCCCAGGTAATGCCGGGGTCAAAAGCCTGTTCAATCAGTTGCTGCATGGCAACTAAGTAGTAGCCGCCATCGTCAGTTGGCCCGTAAACCAACTGCTTGTCATCAAGCATCTGCAGCGCCTGTTCGATATCAGCCACGTTGAGCAACGGCACGTCAGCACCAAACAACACGACCTTGTCATAGCCTTTGGCAAATACCTTGGCAAAAGCATTCTGCATACGCTCGCCAAGGGTGCTACCAGATTGCGGAAAAAATGAAAATTTATCGGGAAATATGCGAGTGAGCAATGCGGGATCACCTTCGTCGCCGTAACTCACAAAAATAGTTAAATCGCTGTCGGCGGTACTCAGCATAAAGCTTAAATCGTGTAGAAAGCACTGATGCAACTGAGCAGCGCGCTGAGCCGTTAACGGGCCAATTAAACGAGTTTTAGTTTTACCTGCAATTGGCACCCGCGACATCAGAATAAGCGCGTTCATCGATAACGTTTCCACAGCTGCTCCGCCGACACGCCACGAAGGTAGTCAAATTTTAAGCAATGCATAAGCCAAAGAGTCTTAAGTGTCCCGGCCTGGGTAAACCGGCGTGCCGAGGTGCCTATTTTCAGATCAATTACCGACGCCTTGGACAGACGCTTTGCATTGAGAGAGAACTGAAGATCCTCCATGATTGGTTGTTTCGGAAAGCCGTCAAGCTGCCTAAAGAAGGCTGCAGTGACAAAGATGCCCTGATCGCCAAATAGCCAACCTACATATCGCGCACGCCACGTTGAAAGTATGCCCGTCAACCGCATCAGAAACGCGTTGCTGTCATGGAAGTACAGCGCAAAACACCCCACTTCAACGCCTTTATCAACAGCAGCTTGTATCGCCAGCACGCTACTAAGTGACGGTACAACGCTGTCAGCGTGTACAAACCAAAACACTGAACCCCTCGCAATGCGAGCTCCCGCGTTCATTTGATGGGCTCTGCCCGGCTCAGACTCAACCACTGTGGCTCGTTCAGCAGCAATCCGGGCTGAGTCATCAGTGGAACCACCGTCTACGACGATCAATTCGTAGTCCCCCGATAGCTCCGACAAATTATCGATAAGCCTTACAAGGTGTTGCTCGTCGTTCAATACGGGAATAATAATACTAATCAATTTGCTCAAGCAGTGTGATCCAGTGAAAATTGCAAAAATTCGCTATGCCGCTACAGCACTGTTTGAGTCAATCAAATGCTTATCTGTGGCTGAAAGTTGTACCGCAATTATAAAGCAAACCGAGCGTGGAGGATGCTTTTTGATGCCCCCAAACACTTCCCGCTTTACAGAACTGCCAACCTTAGAACGCCTGATCAGCTCGCCTGTTCACAAAGACTTCTACAACCCTGCTTCCGCCATTGAGGATGCCACAGATTCCCGGCACTACAAACTGCTTGACAGGCATGAGCTTCTTATATAAGCCACGGACTTCCGTCCAGCCCCCGCGCCGCGAAAATAGGCTTTCCCCATCTTTAAGTAAAGTGCCTGATAAACGGCTAGCATGCTTTATCGAGGATTTTTTTTGATGATTAACACCAAGCCCACGGCTGTCCCCGGAAGCAGTGTCTTGTAAAGCAAGCCCAGTCAGCTTCCTTCAGCCACCCAACCTTGAACGCACATGGCTTCCCAAGACTAGCTTGCGAATATTTCGATAGCCTGCAGCTTATGCACTACCGGGTTAAGAGATAGGTTTAACCATTCCAGGCTCACCAACTTCCTTGACTAAAGGCGCTGATAGCTTTTTGAAAGTAATATTGTCAATCTCATATTCAGTTGCAATCGTTTTTCCGCTACCTAGCCATCACTCAATACTCACATGAGACAGATCTTCTATCGCTTTTATGTAATCTCGGGATAAAAGCGGCAGCAGCATTGTAATTTCGACACGGTGTAAACTGCCGGCGTGCATAAGTACTGTTACACGCCTTTTACTTCTTGAACCCACAAATCATACAGTTGTTGCGTAAATAAAAAATAATGTACTTGTAATTTACCATATCGCTCATCCGAACACACCCTCACGGCTATTTCCGCTGCCTCATCTACAGGATAACCGTAAGCCCCGCAAGCCAAAGCTGGAAATGCTATTGAAGTACAATTATTGTCCAGTGCTAAATCAAGTGATTGACTATAGGCAGAAACCAATAGTTCTTCTGGCTCCTGCTGCTGTTTATATCTAGGACCAACAGTGTGGATAACATACTTAACCGGTAGATCACCAGCAGCTGTGATTCTGGCTTCACCAAATGGACACCTGACACCGTCAACTGCCTTAATTTCGCTGCAAGCTTCAAGCAATTTTGGCCCTGCTGCCTTGTGAATTGCACCATCAACACCACCGCCGCCTAGCATCATAGGATTTGCAGCATTCACCATTGCATCTACCTTGGCTTTGGTGATGTCACCCCTGCGTAGGATTATGTTTTTCATATTGAGGTTTCGCTTTATGAATAACGTAGAAGTCGGCCAAAACTTATACGATGTTCGAGTTGCGGTGCGATAGCGACACCATAAGCCAGACTCCGCGTAGAATTTTTTCCTACGTTTTTGTGCCGGTAACAATAGGGCAGGCAAAGTGCAAGGAACAAGCATTTACAATGTTGTACATTGTAGACATCGGATTACATACCAGTGTTATACCCGTTTATTTACAAGCGTCATATGAACACCATCATGATACTGACCATCAAGATAAACTGCCTCTGGCTCAACACCATATTTCACAAAGCCAATTGATTTGTAAAGCTCTAGTGCTGGCTCGTTTGGCACATACACCTGCAAGTTAACGCGATGTACACCGTTGCTAAAAGCATGTTGAACTGCGGCCTCTACAAGTTGCCGGCTTAGTCCTCGGCGTCGGCAACGCGGTGAAGTAAAAACGCCCCACATCACCATTTTGTGGCGCGATGACTGAAACTTACTTGTATAACCTACCGCTGCTGTCGCTACAAGCTCGCCTTCTACAAAGCTACCGAACATAGCATTCGGATGAGTAAAAGAAAGCTGCGCTCGAAAACTATCTAAAGTGCGAGTGAGTTCTTCTTTATACGACAACCCCATTGGCACAGGGTTTTCTTGTGTGACCTCTCGCCGCAAGGCGGCAAAATTCACTGCATCATCTACATTAATACACCGGATACTCA
>JALZUX010000283.1 GCA_023301405.1 Granulosicoccaceae bacterium
TGGCTGCCTACAATAGAAGATGGTGCCGAATACGTTATTCGTATTGCCAATGATTCAAGTTATAGTGATAAAAATACACAACTGTTTGCAGGCATAACATTAAACTTTTTTACGCCTGATAGAATCTTATCGGCCGGTAATTACGTCTGGTCGTACGCGATTTGGTCGCCAGAAAATCACCAAGTTGCCACGAACTGGAGTACCGACCGCCAGTTCACCGTTACTGCGGATCTCCCCGAAACCCCGCTGCCATCACGTGGCATGCGATTCGAGAGCGCTAACAAAGATCATCCTCGCTTATGGATGAACAAAGAGCGCATTTCATCTTTCAAGAAAAGTCTGGCCAGCGATTCAACCCATTGCACCTGGGATGCTTTCTATCAAAAGTCAGTTTCCCCTTGGATGGACCGGGAAGTAATGAAAGAGCCTGCCGGGTATCCGGAGCACAAGCGAGTTGCCAGCGTCTGGAGACAAACCTATATCGACTTGCAGGAGCTCATCTATGCGATTCGACATCTGGCTGTAGGCGGTGTGATCACTGACGATGCAGCCTTAACAGCTCGTGCAAAAGAATGGTTGCTTGAAGTCGCATCATGGAATCCGGCTGGTACAACATCACGTAGTTACACTGACGAATGGGCTTTTCGTGTCAATGGTGCGCTGGCATGGGGATACGATTGGCTTTATGACGAACTCACGATGGAGGAGCGCGCTCAGGTACGCGCGGCGCTACTGGTACGCACCCGTGAGACCGCGGATCACATAATAAAGCACGCGAACATTCAACTTTTTCCGTTTGACAGTCACGCCGTACGAGCTGTATCTGCTGTGTTGATACCAGCGTCTATTGCTTTACTTGAAGATGAGCCCGAAGCTGAAGATTGGCTTCACTATGCTATCGAATTTTTGTCGACGGTTTACACGCCCTGGGGTGATGCGCAAGGGGGTTGGGCCGAAGGACCACACTATTGGATGACAGGCATGGCCTATTTGATAGATGCGTTGAATCTACTTAAAAGCTATAGCGGCATTGATCTATACCAGCGTCCGTTCTTTCAGTGTACTGGTGATTTTCCACTGTTTACAAAGGCCCCGGATACGCGGCGAGCGACCTTTGGTGACGATAGCACCATGGGCGATCTGCCTTCATTGAAGATTGGATATAACCTGCGTCAATTCGCTGGTGTGACCGGTAACCGTGCATATCAATGGTACTACGACGAGATTAAACGCAATGATCCCGGTACCGAAATGGCATTTTATAACTACGGCTGGTGGGATCTGAATTTTGATGAGCTGGCTTACCGAACAGACTTTCCTGTTATTGAAGCTGAACCGCCAGCAGCTGATGACATATTACGCTGGTTTAAAGGTGTTGGCTGGGTTGCCATTCAGACAAACATGGCGGAACCCGAGCAGCATATTCAGTTTGTGATGAAGTCATCCCGGTTCGGTTCTGTCAGCCACAGTCATGGTGATCAAAATGCATTTTGTTTGGCAGGTTTTGGTGAAGATTTGGCGATACAATCAGGACACTATGTGGCTTTCAATAGCACCATGCACCAAAACTGGCGCCGACAGACGTGCTCTAAAAACGCCATATTGATTGATGGTAAAGGGCAGTACGCGGGCAAAGATAAGGCTTTAGCGATGCGTGCATCAGGACACATCGTCCAGGCTGTTCAACATGATGACCATATTTATATTCAGGGCGATGCAACGGCTGCTTATCAGTCGCTGACCCCGGAAGTGACCAAAGTCTTGCGCGACGTATACTTTGTTAACAACAGCTACTTTGTAATTGTTGATGCAATAGATGCGGACTCACCGGTGTCCATTGACTGGTTACTTCATGCCAACGCACCAATGGAATTAAGCGCGACTACTTTCCGATATAGGGGCGAGAAAGCCGGGTTTTACGGTCAGGTACTATGGTCAGAAGCAGGTGCGGCGAAAATTTCACAGCTAACCGATTTTCCCGATGTTGACCCAGTGGACTATGAAGGTTTACCGGTGAGCACTTGTCTTACAGCACGTTATCCAAAGGCCACTCGGCATCGCATAGCGACACTTATGGTGCCGTATTCAATCACCAAGCCACAGCGAATATTCAGTTTTCTTGATGATCAGGGCTACGACTGCGATCTTTATTTTACTGATAGTGATGATCGGAGTTTTAAGGTTGTCGTGCCGAAAACGTTCGATGTAGGTACTTGACCCTTTTATTGCAAAAAATTTATGGCAATAAAACTCCGGGCCAGAACCGCTGCGTGGCTTTTTACTTGTTGTTTTCTAGTGCACTACGGGCGGCGGAATATCCGCTGTTGTTATCGGATATTCCGCCGTAAGGCAGATCAGGAAAATAACATTCCGCCATTGATATCAATGTTAGCGCCTGTGATAAACGCTGAGCCATCACTGGCTAAATACGTTACTAGATTTGCCACATCGTCTGAGGAGCCTTGTCGCTTTACAGGAGCAGCGTTCTCGACCATCTTGCGGACTTCAGGTTTGGTGTGCACATTGTGGAAGTCTGTATCGATCATTCCGGGGCAGATTGCATTGACGCGAATGTTTGGTCCCAGTTCTTTAGCAAGGCCTCTTGTCATGGTCATCACTGCACCTTTTGAAGCAGCGTAAGGCACTGAACCCGGTCCACCACCATCACGACCCGCCTGGCTTGCCAGGTTGACGATTACGCCACTGCTCATGTGTGGCAGGCTGGCTTTAACCATCAGGAAGGTGCTGGTCAGGTTTAGATCCATCACTGTTTGCCAGTGCTCTAAAGTCATTTCCATGATTGTTTTGCGAGCAACTAATCCGCCTGAGTTGTTCACTAATATATCAACACTGCCAAACTCACTGACGGTCTTTGCGACCAGGTCATCTGCGCCTTGCTGTGTGCTTAAATCACCTTGTAGTGCAAATGCTTTTCCGCCAGCAGCAATGATTTCTTTTACCGCGCTGTCGGCACCGTCGTTGCTGGAGAAATAGTTAATAGCAACATTGGCTCCTTCTTTGGCCAGGTGCATTGCGCAGGCACGTCCTATATCTCTGCCGGCGCCGGTTATGATTGCTGTTTTACCCTGAAGCTTCATTGTTTTTTCCTATAGTTAAAGATTATCGCCCAACGGCATAAAGTCCTGGGCACTGTGACCTAAAAAATTTGCTTCCGAATTTGTAAAGTTCAGATCGCGGTCGCACCCCCTCAGTTGTCGGGGAGTACTGAATGGCATGCGTAGTTCATGTTCTTCGGGTGCTATCGACAGTTTTATCGAGACTGCGGTTGTGTATTCGGTGTCCCGCCGAAGTTGAAATCTGAAGGCGATAGGCAGTGTGAGAACACCAGGTGTAACATTAAAAAATTATCGCTTTATCCCGATTACCG
>JALZUX010000284.1 GCA_023301405.1 Granulosicoccaceae bacterium
CCTAATGTGACTCAACTGCCAGCATTTACCGACCTGGATCCAGAAGAACTTTACGTGTCGTGGACACTGACTCTAGAATCAAATGCCACTCAAAAGGTAATAGAAGAACGATTCGAATGGGTAGTAGATCAGTGCGAACTCGACATCAGCGTGGCAGCACCAGATAGTGACGCACCAGAAGCAACAAGTACTGATGCAACACAAGAAGCAGGCACTTCACCCACTGCCGCCACTAAAAAGCAACCGGCAGCTCCTACCGCTGCAAAGCAATCAAGCGCAGAAACTTCTTCAATCAGAGTGGGAATTAGCAAGGTAGATTCTTTGCTCAATCTTGTTGGAGAATTGGTCATTACTCAGTCAATGCTGAGACGCTTCGGCGAAAACTACAACCCGGATGTAATCGACGAACTGCGTGACGGACTTAACCAACTGGAACGGCATACCAGAGAACTGCAAGAAAGTGCCATGCAAATCCGAATGCTTCCGATCAAATCCAGCTTCAGCCGCTTCCCCAGATTGGTTCGCGACCTCAGCAATACTCTGGGGAAAAAGATTAACCTGGTGATGGCCGGTGAAAATACAGAAGTGGATAAAACTGTACTTGAAAAACTCAGCGATCCGCTAGTGCACTTAGTGAGAAACTCGCTTGATCACGGCATCGAAATGCCGGACACCAGAGCCGCCAATGGTAAACCCGAGACCGGCACACTAACGCTCAAAGCATCTCATGAAGGTGGCAACGTCGTTATCGAAGTCGAAGACGATGGCGCAGGACTAAATCGAGACCGGATCTTACAAAAAGCGATAGAGAAAGGCCTTGTCGCTGCCGGTGAAAATCTGCCTGACGAGCGAATCTACAATTTGATTTTTCATCCCGGATTCTCAACGGCAGACCAAGTAAGCGATGTCTCGGGCCGCGGTGTCGGCATGGACGTGGTCCGTCGCAATATTCTTGATCTGGGCGGGAGAATTCGAGTGCAATCGCGCCCGGGCCTTGGCACTACACTGCGTATCAGCCTGCCCTTGACCTTAGCAATTCTCGATGGGCAATTGGTCAGAGTGGCCGACGAAGTTTATGTAATTTCGTTGTTATCAATCGTAGAGACGGTTCAACTAGAGAGCAGCAACATTAAGTCAGTCAGCGGGAAAGGAGAGGTCTATCTTATGCGAGATCAATACATTCCTGTGGTACGGGCATCTGAACAGTTCGGTGTTAATACAAAGGATAAGGAGGAGGCGGATCTACTAGTCGTTGTTGAGGTAGAGAATATTCGCTTTGGGATTCTTGTGAACGAACTACTAGAACAACAGCAGATTGTCATCAAGAGTATCGAGAAAAATTACAAAAAAGTTCCCGGTCTTACTGGAGCGACAATCCTTGGAGATGGTCGGGTTGCACTGATTCTTGACGTTCCCGGATTGATGCAGAATCTGATGAACCCGAACGAACTCGCAGAAGATTCAAGAGCAGATCCGATCGCAGCATAAAAGTGGCCAGTCGCTAAATACCAAGTCAAAACAAGCAAAGCTACTGTTCACAAAGATTCAAGGATAAAGCAAATGGACAACAACGATTTAAAACAGGGATTCTCAGATGACAGCGGCGAATTTCTAACCTTCATTCTAGGTGGTGAAGAATATGGTGTGGATATTTTATCTGTACAAGGTATTCAAGGGTGGACAGGTGTAACCCGTGTCCCAGACACATCAGACCACATGCTGGGGGTAATAAACCTTCGTGGCGCCATTGTTCCCATCATCGACATGCGCTTGAAATTCAAACTGGATACTGCCGACTTCAACTCAACAACTGTGGTTATTGTGGTTCGAGCTGAGCTTGATGAACATGAACATGTTTTAGGGCTGGTTGTGGATGCGGTATCAGAGGTATACAAAATAGACAGCGCTGAAATACAGCTTAATCCGGAGTTTGGCACAGAACACAATAGCGATTTAGTCAAAGGATTAATTACGATTGAAGAGAAAATGATTATCGTGCTGGATGTCGACTTACTGATTTCAGACTGGACACCAGAAACTGAAAACTTAGATATTGCAGCATAAAAAAACAAGCTATAAGTATAAAAACACGATAATAGAATAACATCAAGGCTAGGCAGAATAATGAAAATCAGAACTAAGCTATTACTGGCATTTTTGTTCGCCGCTATCTTGCCATTAATGGCAACCTCACTATACGTGCGCCAAATGGTGTCGAATGCATTCACCGAAAAGGCATCAGAGCACCTGGCAACTGTTCGCGAAAATAGATCATCAGAAATTCAGGAATATTTTGGTACTATTGAATCCCAGATTCGTTCTATGGCGTCAAATAAAAATGTAGTCAAAGCAATGAATGGCTTCTCGACCGCCTTTACACTTCTTGACGAGACACCAACAGAAGCTGCACCCGGTCAACCAGAAAACACTTCATTACCTGACAGCCAACGTGCTGTAAATAAGTTTTATGAAACACAATTTTCCAACGCACTTCAAGAAAACGGTCAAGATTCAACAATAGCCGGGTCTATCTCACCACAATCAACAGCTGGCACACTCCTTCAGAATTTATACATAGCAAATAACCCTCATCCCCTCGGGAGCAAAAATAGTTTACTGAAAGCCAATGACGGAAGCTACTACAGCGACTTACACGCTGAATTTCACACCTACTTTAATCGATTTCTAACTACCTACGGATTTTACGATATTTTCCTTGTGGAGCCTGAAAACGGAAACATAGTCTATAGCGTATACAAAGAAGTAGACTACGCGACATCCTTGAAATCGGGCCCCCATGCATCCAGTGGAATTGCCAGAGCATTCAACGCCGCATTAGAAAAAAGCTCATCCGATCAGGCAACGCTGATTGATTACGATCATTACCTGCCATCCTATAATAGCCCAGCTTCTTTTATTTCCACACCCGTTGTTGATAACGGCACCCTGGTTGGCGTACTAATTTTCCAAATGCCATTAGCCAAAATTGACGCCATCATCAACAAGCGTACTGGTTTGGGAGAAACAGGAAAATCCTATCTTGTTGGCAGCGAAGACGGACAATTTCGAACACAGCTGCCATTTTTCGAAGGCAATACTATCTTGTCATCTACGGCCGACATTCAGTCAATCAATGCGG
>JALZUX010000285.1 GCA_023301405.1 Granulosicoccaceae bacterium
CGGCGCCAGAGTTTCGCTTACCGCTCACGATAGGGCTAGCCGAGGAAGGTTAGTCTTCAAGCCCGTACAGCTTGGATGCGTGTTAACTTGTTGATTATCGCTGAGTTGGCAGATGTCTTTACAACAGTCCATGAGTATTTCCAGATGCTTTTTAGTCCGTTACGCCAGCTGGACCTTTGCCGACTGGAATCAAAATAAGTAACGGATGAACAACCTAAAACTAAAATAATTCGTTTTATAATGCAGTATGCAAATATTTCATTACGTCGCTCATTTATGAATGTGTAGGCTATTTTTCGAAATTGAAAGCTAAAGATTAAGCCGGTGTGTTTATGGCCTATTTAAGGTAAGTTGTTGTTACCGCTAAAGTTGTATTTATATTTCTTCAGCGGAAGTTATTTAGGAAAAATAGCGGGTCAGTGCTTAGCTTTTTTTCAAGGGAGTTTAAGCGCGTAATTTTCATGTGGTCGGGTATGTTTACTGCTTCGGCGTCTGGTTGGAGCGAGCATTATCACAGCAATTACTATCGGTAATTGATCACTCTGTAGCAGTCTTCAATATGCATTTTCGGGATGGTGTTTTGTAGGGATGGCAGAGTTTATGGTTGGCTCTTTTGCTAGGTGTAAAAAGTGTCTCAACTGCCCTGAATGTGGGTTTCTGCGGAGTGTTGTGTGTCAAATTGAAGAGGGTGCCAATTCGAAGGCGTAAACTTGGCCGCTAAACCTCGTGCGCAGTAAATGGGTGCTGTTGTAATTGAGTGATTTTCACTTACCGATTAATGATCGATAAAACCTCGAGCTATTGATACCAAAGCATGATTGGTCTTGCTGACGCGAATGAAGTATGGAGCGTGGAGTTTAATCAATAACTGTGAAGTTTATTGATGCCAAGTTAAAGTGGTTTTCTTTATATTTGCAAATTATTTTAAGAAAAAAATCAGTGTTTTCCACCGTTAACATGACAAATTCGTTGCTGTGTTGATTTTTTATTAAAAAAATATGCTCTTTATATAAGTGAAAATTGATCGGCAGATCTTTACTTACTTAAAGGGTTTCTGTTGTAGTAAATTCTCTGTAAAGAAAAATATATTTTTTGTAGCGTCTTAGGTGGTGGCCACTAAAAATTTCACCGTTGTAAATAAAATAGTGTGTAAAGGATTAAAGCGGTAATCCGTTATAAACTTGGTAAGGAAATTCAGTAGTGATCAACGGAAGATATGTCTACAAATAGCGCACTACATAAATATGCTTCTTCAGATATTGGTGAGTTTGAGAGAATTCAGCATCTGGTCTATAAGCATACTGCAATAGTAATCTCGGAAGAAAAAAAAGACTTTATCCGATCTCGAATATCCAAAAGGTTGCGTGAGTTAGAATTGGATTCTCTGTCTGAATACTGTGATTACGTTGAAAGTGGAAAAGAGTCTGTTAGTACTTTTACCAGCCAGGTAACTACCAATCACACGCATTTTTTCAGGGAGCGACATCACTTCGACGCGCTAATAACTCATCTTTCGCAATCAGGATTAAGCGGCAAGGTTATCTGGTCGTCAGCTTGCTCTACCGGGGAAGAGCCTTATTCAATTGCAATCTCGTTGCTCGAACAGTTCGACGATGTTTTTACTAGCGGGCTGAAATTGTTGGCTACTGATCTGGATGAAAAGGTTTTAGATATTGCAAGAAACGGAGTTTATGATGCCGGCCGACTTGAACCGGTAAGTATTTCTCAGAAACAGCAGTGCTGTGTGCGAGGAGTTGGTGAAAGTACTGGTAAAGTGCGGATGAAAAAGCCGATTCGTGATTTGATTGAATTTAGTGCAGTGAATTTGGTAGAGCCTCTAACAATAAGTAAGCGGGTAAATATTATATTTTGTCGAAACGTGATTATCTATTTTGATCGAAAAAGTAAAATAAAAATCTTCGATAGCTTTGCAAAGATTCAGGAGTCTGGTGATCTGTTATTCATTGGGCACTCTGAAAGCTTAAATGATATTAGCTCTTCCTACAGTTGTATTGGTAACACGATATACCGGCGGAACTAACAAATTTAACTGCCTCGATAGATGAAATAAATAACCGGAAAATTTCATTAGAGACGCGATTATATAATTTAAACAGGGAGTAGGACATTGAAAATATTGGTTGTAGATGATAGCACTGCTATGCGTCTGATGATCATCAAAACATTGCGTCAAGCGGGGTTTGGTGACAACGATGTTATTCAAGCGGCGGATGGGCAGCTTGGGTTAGACAAAATAAATGAAGAGAAACCTGATTTGGTGCTTGCTGATTGGAATATGCCAAATATGACTGGTATAGAGCTTCTGAAAGCTCTACGCGAAGATGATAATAAGGTGACGTTCGGATTTATTACCACGGAGGCGACGCCGCCAATGCGGGAATTAGCAAGAGAGAATGGTGCGAAATTTTTGATTTCAAAACCATTTACCGTTGAAATGTTCGAGCAAGTGCTCGGCGCTGTTATTGGATAACAAAATGTCTGCCTACATAATACCCGATACTAAGTCTGTGGAAGAAATCCTTACGATGTTGTTTGGTGATGGAGTGAAAGTTGATTCTGCTGAGGCTCTTTCAATAGATGATGGTTTTGTCGCTAACTACATTTTCGAAGAAAATACGGTAGCGGTATGTGTCGCTGATTATCATCTGGTGGCTTATGCCGGAGCCTCAATGATGATGATTCCGGCAGGAGCAGCCACAGAAGCCGCTAACGACAAAGACATAACACCTGTCATGGTCGAGAGTTATTATGAAGTGGCGAACATACTTTCTAAAACAATGATGGATGCAACCTCTGCACATTTGAAGCTGGCACAGTTAGCTAAGCCTGAAGATGACACGTCATTTGCTCAGCCGTTAGTGGGCGGCAGCACTGAAGTTTCGTTTTCAGTTGAGTTGCCTGGGTATGGTGCTGGGCGACT
>JALZUX010000286.1 GCA_023301405.1 Granulosicoccaceae bacterium
CAACCGCCAAAACAGCCGCGCATAATATTGACCGAGTAACGGATCATCTCATAAGCAGGAATTCGGGCTTTGCCGTAAACCGGGTGAGGTATGCGCGCATAGGGTAAGTCGAAAACGTAATCCATCTCTTCTGTGGATAATGGAATTGGAGGGCGATTGATCCACACATATCGGTTACCGTGGCGCTGCACCAATGCCCGAGCATTACCTGGGTTTGTTTCGAGGTGAAGAACGCGATTAGCATGCGCATAGAGCACAGGGTCTTTTCTAATTTTTTCAAAGTCTGGCAAACGAATAAAAGTATTAGCGCGTTTGCTGGCTAGTTGTTGCAAGCGCTCTTCTTTGCTTAAAAATTTTATAGGAGCGGCGTTGGTCAGATTGTCTTTTGGTTCATCTGTTGATTTTTTGCCCTTTGACGAGCCTGATTTAGTGGTATCGAGATAAGGGTTGATGTGTTCGTCAATTTTACCGGGTAAGTCGATGCTGGTTGAGTCGATTTCATGGTGGTCTTCGGGAATACTGTTGCAAACAAAAGCGGTGCCGCGAATGTCTTTGACGTCGTCAATGGTTTCGCCACCTGCAAGCCGGTGAGCAATTTCTACAATCGCTCGCTCTGCATTGCCGAAAAGGAGTATGTCGGCCTTGGCATCGATCAATAGTGATCTGCGGACTTTGTCTTGCCAGTAATCGTAATGTGCAATTCGCCGCAACGATGCTTCTATTCCGCCCAGTACAATTGGCACCTCACGAAATGCCTCACGGCACCGTTGCGCATACACCAGGGAGCAGCGGTCCGGCCGTTTGCCACCGACGTCATCGGGTGAGTAGGCATCGTCGGAGCGGATTTTTCGATCCGCGGTATAGCGGTTGATCATGGAATCCATGTTGCCGGCGGTGACGCCAAAAAACAGGTTCGGCTTGCCGAGTACTTTAAAGGGATCTGCGGATTGCCAGTCAGGTTGTGCAATGATGCCAACCCGAAAGCCTTGAGCTTCCAGCAGCCTGCCGATAATTGCCATGCCAAAGCTTGGATGGTCAACGTAGGCATCACCGGTCACTACGATGATGTCACAACTGTCCCAGCCTAATTCATCCATTTCAGCACGTGACACAGGCAGGAACGGGGCGGCTCCAAAGCACTCTGCCCAATAGCGCTGATAACCAAATAACTCTACTGGCGCGGTTGCAGGTGTTCGCATGATGGTCTCTTGTGACTTTATTTTGTAAAAAAGCCGGTAAATTAAGGGGGAGGTGGCATAGTGTACAGCATCTGGCACCTAAGATCGTCTACGTCATAACAGACTCTGGCATCCGTTGACAGGTCTTTGAGAAAACTAGCGGCTTAAGAGTGCTTTCTCTGCTAGGCGCGCAAGGCGTCGAGCGCACTGTCGACCGGTAGAGTGTGCGAAAATGAATGTCTTGGCGGTAAGTATTGGGAAAAACAAAATGAATGCACACGAGCAATTGTTACGGGATATGTTCGCAGTGGCGGTTCAAGCTGCCCAGCCTTCTGAAACCCTGGAAGCTTTTGTGCCTGACGTGCCTATGGGTAGAACTGTGGTCATCGGGGCTGGTAAGGCTTCGGCAGCAATGGCGCGCGCGTTTGAGGCCGTTTGGCAGGGGCCAGCAGATAAATTGTCTGGTCTTGTCGTTACCCGATATGGTTACAGTGTGCCGTGTGAACACATAGAGATCGTCGAAGCATCTCATCCGGTGCCCGACCTGGCTGGAGAGCAGGCTGCAAAGCGTATTCTGGACACTGTCAGCGGCCTGACCGCCGATGATCTTGTGGTGTGTTTGATTTCAGGAGGAGGGTCATCGTTGCTGTCTTTGCCAGCTGCCGGGTTAACGCTTGAAGATAAACAGCATATCAATAAAGCGTTGTTGAAAAGCGGTGCCAACATTCGTGAAATGAATTGCGTGCGTAAGCACTTGTCTGCAATTAAGGGTGGCAGGCTCGCTCGCGCTTGTGTACCGGCTCGAGTAGTGTCTCTGATAATTTCTGATGTACCTGATGATGATCTCGATGTTATTGCGTCGGGTCCTACCGTCCCTGACCCCACGTCTTTCAGTGATGCTCTAGCGATACTGAAAAAGTATGATATTGAACAGCCGGTAGCAGTGCTGGAGCACCTGCGTCGTGCAGAAGAGGAAACGCCAAGTGCAGCTGATATCGCATTTACTAAGACCGAATCACATTTGATTGCAACCCCGCAGTTCTCTCTTGAGGCGGCGGCAAAAGTAGCGCAGGCGGCCGGCTACACGCCAATGATTCTGGGTGATAGCATAGAGGGAGAAGCAAGTGATGTAGCAATAGTGCATGCAGCAATTGCTAAGCAGGTTAAGCGTCATCACCAACCGCTTGCTGCGCCGTGCGTCATTTTGTCAGGTGGTGAAACAACCGTCACCGTCAACGGCAGTGGCCGTGGCGGACGAAACGCTGAGTTTGCGTTGGCTTTAAGTGTGGCGCTTAATGGTTTGCCTGGAGTCTATGCGCTGGCAGCTGATACGGATGGTATTGATGGTAGTGAAGATAATGCCGGGGTCGTGATCCGACCTGATCTCTTAGCGTTAGCAGAAAGGAAAGGACTGGATGCAAAGATGTTTTTAGCGAACAACGATGGTTATGGTTTTTTTAAACAGTTGGACGCATTGGTGATGACGGGTCCAACGTTCACTAACGTTAATGATTTCAGAGCTATGTTAATTTCGTAATTTCAAGTTCTGAAGTTAAAGGGTTGTGGCTTCGGTTTTGAAACTCTTCTATGAATTGTCTGTCAGTGTGACAGCAACTACAAGCAGTTCCAGTCAGGGTGTGTTTGGCGTCATGTTACAAGTGTCGCTGCCGGTGCCTGAAGGTCGTGCTTCAGCTCAAAGCAAACTACAAAAAATGTTTTTCCTGTAGGCTCTTAGACATTCTGATCGCATTTTCCCGGTGTTGATAGTAGCCACGAACTCTTTCAATCTCTGTGTAGCCATGATTGATATAGAACTTTCGAGCTTTATGATTCGATTCTCTTAGTTCCAGTTGGCAACACTCAAGGCCAGCTGTTCTTGCGCACATTTCCAGCCACTCCAACATGCGATGCCCGATGCCGTGCGATCGCCAGTGGGCTTCAACGCCTAGTAGATTCAAGTGAGCTTTGGAGGCGCCGTAGTACATCACGCCAAAGCCAATAAGATCTCCTTCGTTTTTAGCTGTGATCACGTTGGTGTCTGTGGATAAGACGCACCGACCTACACGTTCCGGAGTCCAGCTCCACTGCAAGCCTTGTTCGATGATTTGGCGTGACATGTTGGCGATTATGTATGCGTCGTTCACTTGAGCTAGCACTACTTCTGTTTGTTTCGTATCCATCTGAATAATTCTTTACTTTGCCATCTGTGGTGTCAGTCGCGATAAACGCTCGAAGTCGGTGGGCAAGCGTTTTACCGAAGGCCGGAAAATCAGTAGTCCACAGGCAGGTATCGACGGATTTCTGCATCGTTTTAGTAACATTTTATTTTTGGAAATTGAAGGTGTAACGAGCGCCCTAGATTAAGTTACATTTAGTTAAAAATAAATTGTAATTGTGAGCCAGTTCCATCAGCTTTCTGGCGTGCTGTCGCCATATAGGGCTTCAAATTGCTGGTCGCGAAGGACCTTCCGCTTTATGCAAATATTATATGGTTTTCTAAGTTCTGATACGTGGTTGGTAATGCAGTTTGTGGCGATTTTCGGATTGGTGGTGTTTGCATTTGTATTTTCGGCTCAAGTGCAGACCCAGCAAAGAATACTGGCGCGTGAAAACGAAGAGTTAAGGAATGAAGTCGACGGCTTGACTGTGCGCCGCGAGCAGGCTGTAAGGCGATTGGCAGATGAGCAAGACAGACACCGCAACCTTCTGGCAAAGATTGGCGATGACATATATGACGTGCATCCTCTGACGCCTGAAGATTTTGACAGCGTTAGTAAGAGAGACAATTCGCAGCCGGTGAGAGTGAGTCTTGACCTAAGTAACTCCGATGAAATGATGGCCCCTCAACCGTCTAATGATTCGCGCTTCGCTCAAACGGATCCTCGCCCCGAGCCTACATTAATGCTCGCAACCGTGAGCGATATTTCAGGTCACAAACTTGAGCTTGAGGGGCCAGTCGATGACCGCACCGATGCTGATTCAGACCCGTTGACCCGGGCTTTAAAAATATCGAAAGCCATTAGAGGCTAATATTGTTGCGCGTGGTAAGCACAAAAAGTGTGCGCCAATCATTGTAGGTAGTGCCAAGTCCGCCACAATACTCGCATTGAAAGTGTGTCTGTGCGTAGATCTGTTGATATGTCTTGTTAAGCAGTAAATACTATACGTCTTTCACTTTTAAGGGCGTGTGGTGTTTGTGCTTAACCAATACAACAAGATTAGCCGTCGAAGTTTTCTAACTTCAAAAGCGGCCTTGCTATCCACAGCGGCCGTTGCCTCATCGGGTCCAGTGAGTGCCGCTGTCTTACCAGTTCTGATTGATCTGTCTGATCTCGCGACTCTACCAAAGTATCGGTCAGTCGATCTGCTGGCGTTGCACACGATGGAATCTCTCAATACATCATTCTGGGAGTCTGGCAATTATATCCCGCAGAACTTATCTCGTATTGCCTACGTGCTTCGTGACCATCGCACCCAAGAGGTCCATTCGATTGATCCGCTTTTGCTAGAGTATTTGTATGCCCTTGCCCGGGAGCTTGAACTCACCGTACCTGTTCATGTGATTTCTGGGTATCGCTCGCCGGTCACCAATGCCAAGCTGAGACAAAAATCTTCCGGTGTTGCTAAGCGAAGTTTGCATATGTCTGGTCGAGCGATCGATATACGCATTCCGGGCGTTGATTCCCGCCAAGTTCGTGATGCTGCGATCGGACTGCATCTTGGTGGAGTGGGCTATTACGCTGGTCTCGACTTCGTGCACCTGGATACCGGTCGGGTGCGCACCTGGTAGTGTCTGACTGAGGAGCCTGCCGGCTCAGCTGTGTCGTATTGAGCGCTGGATATAACAACAAAGACAAATAGTCGCTCTTCTTTGATGTGCCCGATTTAATGATAAACCGGTGTTGCTGATACTGTAGTTCTTCATTCCCACTTAGGAGCCTGTC
>JALZUX010000287.1 GCA_023301405.1 Granulosicoccaceae bacterium
TGTTAATGCCGGTGTAAAAGCGCGGGTATTTGCCGCTGAATAAATCAATAATCAAAAAATTGGTGGTGGCCATCTTGGCCACCATAGTGTGAAGGTGATTCAAAAATCGACAGGGTCTTCAAAATCCAATTGTCCTTGGGCCTCATCACTTTGTCGGGCCTCGAGTTCTTCTAGGCGATAAGCTGTTATCTGGTCTCCGTGGGTTTGCCAGAGTTGTTCACGCAGCTCATCTAGAAACGACAGCATTGTGCAAGCCTCCTCAGCTGACCACCAAGTGTTTATCCGAGTCACTTTCCAGTTCATGACTTTTTCCCCTTACGTTTTTGTGCCTGTTTTTTACTGACCCGCTCGGTCGCTTCATGCATACGATAAGATTCGGCGTCGATCGACTGTATCTCTGAGTGGTGAACCAGACGGTCTATGATCGATACCACGCAAGGTGCGTTTGGGAACACCTCACCCCACTCGCTAAAAGGCCGATTGGTCGTAATCACAATGGGCTTGTGTTCGTAGCGTCGGTTGACGATTTCAAACAACAGGTCGGCATGACGATCGCTGTAGGAAAGATACCCAAGTTCATCAATGACCAAGACATCAGGACGGGCGTAGGCACGTAGCCGACGTTGCAAGGCAGCAGCACCGTCTTGTGCAGTCAGGTCCCCCAGCATCTTTGCGGCCGTGACGAACAAGGCGCTATAGCCTTGCAACAGAGCACGATAGGCCAGGTTCTGAGCCAAGGTGGATTTGCCGACGCCGTTAGGGCCGACGAAAATAACATTAGTGGCACTGTTGATAAAATCCAGATTCATCAGTTCATTGATCGCCCCCTTGTCACAATGAGCAGGCCATGACCAATCAAAGTCACTGATCGGTTTGAAGCGACCCAGGTGAGCCGCCGCCATGCGTCGTTCAAGTCCGCGTTGGCGGCGGGCATGTTCTTCCCAGCTAAACCATTGCGTCAACTGCTTGAGTTGTTCGTCGTCGAGTTCACCCCAGTGTTCAAGCAGACCTGGCAGCTTCAATGCCTCGGCCCGCAGACGAAGTGAGTGACGTTCGTCACGATCCGGTGTTGTCGTTATCGTTGATGGTGTCATGTGAGGAGGTATCCTGTGTTGCAGGTCGGGGTTGATTGATCTGGTCGTAGGCGGCCAGCGCGTGTGCTCGCACGGTCAGGTTGCGAGCTTGTTCGTTGTCAGGTAAAGCCAGAGCCAGTGCGGGCGGCAGTTGCTGTTGTTCTCGGCGGCGCTCAAGCGATTGACGCACCGCGTTGTCGTGTGGCACACCACGTTCCAGTGCCTCCGCGCAGGCAAGCTCCATCTGTGCCGCACCGTATTCATCGAGCAGACGCTGTAGTGCACGCACCAGTGAACGCAGGTTATAGCCACGCTCACCAGCCTCTTTCAGTAACAAGTCACAACTGGGAACAGCAACGCGCAAGCGATGTTGTCCACGCTCTTTCGTGGCGGCTCGTTTAGCGCTAACCAGTTCCGCCAGGTGTGCTTCATCCTCCACTTGCTGTCCCTTGTCCCAGTTGCGAGGGTGACGTGCGATCTCCTTACTGCCATCAACAATGCGTACCGTATCTGTTGACGCCATGACGGTGAGGGTGGTGCACACATGAGCTGGAGGCACCGAGTAATCATTGAGATCGAACCTGATGTAGGGCGTTTTGGGCACACGCACCGCCAGTCGTTCTTCAGTGAGAAACGGATTCTCTGGTAACGCAAGTAACGAGGGCTTTTCCTGTGCGAAAGCCTCACGAATCGTGATCGTGTTATCTTGTTGCCACGCTCTATCATCACTGGCACCGGCACACCACAGATCAGCTTGTGCGTTCAAGTCCTGCACAGATGTCCATTTGCGTGCGGCAAAGAAATTTCCGCGTATATAACGAATCGCCCTTTCTACGCGACCTTTTTCATTACCCCGGTAAACGTTCATGGCACGCGGTTCGAACTGATAGTGTGCCGCCAGCTCAATCAGTCGAGGGTTATAGCGAATGGCGGTGCCATCACGCTCAAGCACCGCGGACTTCAAATTGTCGTACCAACACACCCGGGGGCAAGCGCCCCAGCTATTGAACGCATCGACATGTCCGCGGATGAAGTTATCGGTGCGTGCATTTAAATAGAAACGCAGGAACACACGCCGGCTATACCCCAACACCATGACGAAAGCCATCAATGGACGCTTGGCACGACCGATATGAACATGGCCAAAGTGACCCCAGTCGACCTGAGCGACCTCTCCCGGCATGAGCGACAGGCGCAAGTATGCCTCGGGTAGCTTACGTGGGCGCAGCTGTGCAACGCGTGCCCGAAAGTGACTACTGCCACCTTGATAGCCTCTTATACGAGCCATCTCCAGCAGGCGCACCGCACTCAACGTCGGATACTGCTCAAGCATCTGGACCATGAAAGCTAAATAAGGATCTAGAATGGAGGGACGTGTGGCTCGTTCAATCTTGGGAAGTCCGGCCAGTGATAACACACGGTCTACCGTGGAGTGATGCACCCCTAATTGAACGGCAATGGTGTGCACACCCCAGCCTTCCACATGATGGTAACGCATGATCTTGGCTTCAAGGGCTTTATCGATAGTCATGGAATTGTGTCGTGTTGGGTGGTGGAATAACGTTGATGACGCTGGGCGAATGGAAGAAAGTCAGAACGCAGCAATGGGTCACAGTATTGGCGACAGAGATAACAACGCATGTCTGTGGGTTGATGTTTGATCGGCTCATCGTTCGACCCTAATTGATCGAGTACGAGGTTATCGATAGGTCCGCCGGGTGCGGAACCCTGATCCGTTACTATTTTTGAATTAGGTGAATTTTGATCAAGCAGACGTGCCCGATATCGTCGTTGGCGTTCTGCGTTGTTATGCCGACCTGCGCGGGTATTTGCATAGCGGGCTTTGGCCTCACGCTGGTGTTCGGCGCGACGTTGACGTGAGCACGTCTTTGTACAATAGCGCTGACCATGATCGCAGCTTCGACACACAACAACTTGCTTGCGGCAAAGGGCACACAAAAAGAACCTGGCACTGGGGAGCATCGGCGTAAAGTGCCGATGAGTGCTGGGTTTAA
>JALZUX010000288.1 GCA_023301405.1 Granulosicoccaceae bacterium
ACAGGTGATGGTTGGGGAATGGCCGGGCACTAATATCGACAAAAATATTTGAATAAAATGTAACGCCATAGACTGGCTTTCGGCGTTAGTCCGTATCCGTGTATTATGGACCTTGAAATCGGGTTATCACAGGTGAAGCAATGACCGAACATGATTCTGACCATGTAGCGCATATACATGATGAATTACACAGCCATCTCCCATCAGAACCCGCACTGCGTGCCAAAGCACTTGAGAGTTTACTAGTAGAAAAAGGCATGGTTGATTCTGCAGCGGTAGATGCCTGGGTTGAAGCCTATTCAGAGCAGATTGGCCCTAAGAACGGTGGCCGCATTGTTGCGCGAAGCTGGCTCGATGCTGATTTCAAAGCGCGGCTTCTTAAAGATGCCAGTGCCGCCATTAAAGATCTGGGGCTTGAACAAGCTCACCTGGTGGCCGTTGAAAACACCGATGACGTGCACAACCTTATTGTCTGTACGCTTTGTTCGTGCTACCCGATGGGTCTGCTTGGTATGGCGCCTACCTGGTACAAGATGGCTGCCTATCGTTCACGTGCGGTGCGCGACCCGCGAGGCGTTCTGGATGAATTCGGCGTATCTATTTCAAATGACACCCGTGTCCGTGTTTGGGACAGCACTGCTGAACTTCGCTATCTGGTGGTGCCACAGCAGCCAGTCGGTACCGAAGGGTGGAGCGAAGACAAACTGGCCGATCTAGTAAGCCGCAACTCAATGATTGGTACTCACCGTGATTTATCCGATCGAATAGAGGGCATAAGTTAATGGACGGCATACATGATCTGGGTGGCCGTCATGGCTTTGGAAAAATAGATGTCAACGAAGGGGAGACACAGTTCCACGCCCCTTATGAGGCGCGGGTCAGGTGCATGGTGCATGTGTTAACGCAAGCACCGGATTGGAGTGTTGATTGGTTCAGGCACTGTCGTGAGCTTATCAGTCCAACTGATTATTTAACGCGCCCCTACTTTGATCAGTGGGCGCAAACGTACGGCGCTATGTTAATTAATTCGGGTTGGGCTACTGTCGATGAAGTCTGTACAGGTAAAGCGGTTAATAAAGTCGATGGCTTGCCATCGGTTGTAACAGAGGCGCAGGCACGTGCGATGGTGTTAAAAGAAAAGCGCTTTGATGCAGAAGTAGATGCTAAACCGGTTTACCAACATACCGATGAAGTCCGTACAATCACTGAAGTGCCCAACGGACATACCCGGCTGCCGCAATATGCACGGGGTAAAGTCGGGCGAGTGATCGATCACCACGGTGCGCATATATTTGCTGATGCTATGGCAGTAAACGAAAAGCGCTACGAGCACCTGTATACCGTAGAGTTTAGTTTGTCCACGCTATGGCCTGAGGCTAGTTCAACAACCGATAGCGTCACATTAGATTTATGGGAAAGTCACCTTGAACGAGTCTGAATCTCTTGGCCCACTGATGCGTAATGATGATGGTCCCGTGTTTGAAGAAGGTTGGCAGGCGCAGGTACTCGCATTGGCGTTTAACCTGGTTGAACGAGGTCAGTTTTCCAGCGTTGAGTGGTCAGAAGCATTGGGCGCTGAGTTAGTGCGCGCTAAAGATCGCGGAGAGCCTGATGACTCGGCGACTTATTATCAGGCTGTATTAACGGCGCTTGAGGGGTTGCTCCATCAGCAGGAAAGTCTGACAAATAATCTGCTAGATCAGCGTGCTGATGCGTGGCGTGATGCCTATCTGCGAACTCCACATGGAAAGCCGGTTGAGCTTTGAAGTGCTTGTTGCATCTGTTAGGGCTTCTAGCTCCTGCCTTTTACATGGGGGCGCTTGGCTTTGGCGGTAAGGGCGTTATTTTGCAAATAATTTAGTTTAAGTGAATGTTTCGGGTAAATATTCTGATTCATTGCGCATGAGTGCAAGGATGAAATTCCAAGCCTTCCAGCAATCAAAGATTTCGAAAGTGTGATCAGGTAGGTGGTTATCAGAGAACTAGAGTCTTGAACTCCGGTGTGGGTTGTTCTGCTTTAATGAAATTGACCGCGGCTCACATTAAATACCGGCGGTTTTGCCGAGGGTTCTTTATTCTAGCATCCAATTTTTTGCAAAATGTGATGGCTAAGGTATCAATCTTTCAGGTGAATGCATAGACTGCCGATCGCCCAAAATGATGTAGTGACAATGAAAAAACAACTCTATTTATCAATGCTCGTTACAGCCCTTGTCGCATGTGACTCAAGTGATAGTGTATCAGTATCCTCCAACGCTGATATAAATAACGATGGTTCGGAAACGGGCATTAATGTCGACGGTAGCATTGGTGGTGAGACTGGTGAAAGCGCAGAAAATGGCGATCTGCTCACACTAGTCGGTTTAATAAAAATGGAACCCAATAGCACAGAGGCCGATTTCTCTAGAGCATTATTTGGACAGCTTGATAGCGGTTTGTCGGCAGAATATATTGAAAGCTTCTTCGCGCCCACTTCAGATGTGTGTGAGGTCTCTCGGACCAGCGGCTTACAGCCAGGGTTTAAAATTTTCGACCAGGAAACCACACTTGTTAGCGCCGGCGAGAACTTGATCGTGACTAGCAGTGGTGGCACTTACGCAACCCTTAATCGGGAAATCATCGCAGAAGGCCCAACCTACCAGACAGATGTTCGACTAACCGGCTCTGCTCCTAACGGGTTAACCGTCGATATCCCCGGTGAGCAGTTTCCAACGTTTCAGAATGTTGAAATTACAGACGTGCCAGCATTGCAAATGATCGGCCCGGTTGCTGATCAAAATGTGAGTGCTTCAACAGAATTTACCTGGGTTCCAAACAATGTTTTCCGATCAGTAGTTGAAGTCTATGTCGGTGGAGTAGGGGCCAACGGTGAAACGATTAGCATTGGTTGTACTGTCGTTGATGACGGTAGCTTTACTTTCCCGGAGTCAGTGCGTAGTGAGATGGGTGGTGACTTCGACGACGACTGGTCTGCTTACCTTCGAGTGGTGTATAACGTTGTGCAGGCCGATGATGCCATTGTATTTACGGCTAATAGTGTCGAAAATACACAGTGAAGGGGGAGTTGCTGGGGCTGCTGTTTAGATGTCCCTTCAGCGGGACTTTGCCGGGGGTTGCTGCTTAGATGGTGTCCCTTCGGGGCTGCTATGTTAAATGTGTCCTTCCGGCGGAGTCACTTTTCAAACGGCCCTCGTTGTTAGTAAACATGGCTAATGAAAAGCCGTCATGCGACTAATTGGCCCGGTGGGGGCCTTGGGAAATTTTCAGATTGATCGCCCCAGGGGGTCGCGCAAACAGGCATCCATGCCCCTTACTTATAAACTTTGGGCGCTCATAGTGCCATCCATGGACCCATTACCCCCTTCCACAAACAATCTCAAAACCGAATAAACGCGGGTAGGTCAAGAGCAAGGACCTCAGGTCGTTTATTAGACATATAACGAAGTAACGTATAAAAAACGTTATCAAAATTTCGCGTAGCATGAACTGTAGGTTGGCAAGAAGGTTGCCGCCATTTTTCGGTAATATTTTTGCAATGGCTGCAGACTTGCCCATTTGAAAATGCAATTTAAAGACAGGTACATAGCTACGTTCGTTAATCTGGAATTTTACTGCTGTGTATTTAAGTGGTGGCTTGCAGACTTATCGGATGCGCAAAGCCCTTTTGCTTTTTTTTGAACAGTCTAAAAGTAAGGTCGCCGGCAGGGAATGTCTAGCATAGTGGCTCGCGGTAAGGTTCTGCTGAGGACAATGTTTAAAGTGGAAAATCCTCGGCTGCATAGCGAAAAAATCCCCTCTTAAGATCACTTCGCCCGTGTCGTTAAAGGGGCACCTGAAGGGGATCCACTGTGACCGTCTATCAGTTGTGCATTGAAAAACGATATGAAACGAATC
>JALZUX010000289.1 GCA_023301405.1 Granulosicoccaceae bacterium
TAGCGGTAAACGCAATACAGTTGTTGCTGACTAACCGTAGACGCTATGCTAATTTAGTGTCCTGGTTGAATAAAACATCTAGTGTGAGGAAAAGTGATTAAAACAAGACATTGGGACCGCTTGGGCAACGGCGGTCTTACTTTCACTGAGCTCGGATTCGGTACCGCGCCACTTGGTAATTTATATAAAGCAATATCGGATGAAGAGGCTCGTGCAACCCTCGATTCGGCGTGGGCAGGTGGTGTACGTTACTACGACACCGCACCCCTCTACGGACTCGGTCTGTCTGAAACACGATTGAATCCATTCCTACGTGACAAGCCTCGGGACGAGTACGTCTTGTCATCAAAAGTTGGCCGCTTAATCCAACCTTGCGCACAGGAACACCGGGCGGGAAAAGGTAAATGGTTTGATGTGCCGTGCCGTCGCGAGCAGTTTGATTATACGTATGACGGTGTAATGCGTTCATTTGAGCACTCGTTTTCCCGTCTGGGTGTTGATCGCATCGACGTCCTCTACGTTCACGACTTATGCATTTTTAGCCACGGCTCAAAAGAAATTTCCGATATGCGCATTGAAGAGTTTTTCGCTGGAAGGGGTTATGAGGCAATGATTTCACTGAGAGATCAGGGCGTCATACGCGCGATCGGCGGCGGAGTTAATGAATGGGAGATTTGTCAGACATTAGCTGAGCGGGGAGACTTTGATCTGTTTCTACTGGCTGGCCGTTACACATTGCTTGAGCAAACAGCGCTTGAGAGTTTCCTGCCTCTATGTGAGCAACGTGGAATCGGTATTGTTACCGGTGGGCCCTATAACTCGGGTATTTTGGCAACCGGTGCTGTCCCCGGTGCCTTTTATAATTATGACCCGGCACCAACAGATATTATTGATCGGGTCAACGCGATAGAAGCGGTTTGTAAGGCACACGATACCCGGATGATCGATGCGGCTTTTCAATTTCCACTGTTGCATCCAACACACTTGTCAGTGATTCCCGGTGGGCAGGGTGAGCATGAAATGACAAGTAATCTGCAAGCCGCCCGGTGTGAAATCCCTGAGGCGCTGTGGAGTGATCTGAAATCGAAGGGATTACTTTCTGAGGATGCTCCTACGTGAGGTAGTGCGTTCCCGGTTCAGCCTACTAATTGGTCAAACTAGATGAAAGAAAAATTTCAACGGATATTCGGTGATATCAAACCCGTTATTGGAATGGTCCATATAGGAGCATTGCCCGGTACACCGCTTTATGATCCCGAACTTGATCTTGTTGCTGCGGCGAGGGCTGATTTGATTGCATTGCAAGATGCAGGTTTTGATGCGGTGATGTTCGGCAATGAAAATGACAGGCCATACGAATTCAAGGTAGACACCGCTTCTACTGCAACCATGGCAACGATTATCGGTCAGTTGAAGTCAGATATCAGTGTGCCTTTCGGGGTCAATGTTCTATGGGATCCAATGGCTACTATTGCACTTGCAGCAGCCACTGAAGCGCAATTCGTACGTGAAATATTTACAGGTATGTATGCATCGGATATGGGGTCATGGACTGCAGATGCAGGCAAGGCCATGCGCTATCGCGACAGGCTGGGGCGTTCAGATTTAGCCATGCTGTATAACATATCCGCTGAGTTTGCAGCATCACTGGACTCTCGCTCTCTGGCTGACCGTGCACGCAGCACAGTATTTTCTTCTATTCCTGATGCAATACTGGTATCCGGACAGATCACCGGTGAAGCGGCCGCAATGTCTGACTTGTCGGAAGTGAAGGCAGTACTGCCGGAGACACCTGTGTTGGCCAATACCGGTGTTAAACACGATACCGTCGCGGAAGTTCTGTCGGTTGCAGATGGCTGTATTGTGGGGTCTTCATTAAAAATCGATGGAGATACCTGGAACCCGATTGACCCGGAGCGGGCAAGCAGGTTCATGACGGTTGCTAAAGCGGCTAGATCATGAGAGACAGAATAAAGCAGAACCTCATAGAGCTCATGTTGATACCCGGGCTCTCCGGTTATGAGGATCGGGTCAGGCGCTCAATCTCACATAAGTTGTCCGAACAGGGTACAGCGACCAGTACCGACCGACTTGGTAACCTGTGGGCACATTTTGCCGGTGACGGTCCGCGAATAATGTTGTTTACCCACATGGATCAACTCGGGTTCATTGTGCGCAAGATCGATGCAAACGGCCTGATTCGACTAGAAAGACTCGGCGGCGTTCCAGAAAGAGCTTTGGCGGCACAGGACGTTTTGATCTGTGTGGCAGAAGGGCGTGATGTACCTGGCACCATCGCACATAAAAGTCACCATGCAACATTGCCCTCTGAAAAATATACGGTAACGCCTTATGCGGATCTTTATGTTGATACCGGCTATAGCAGCGCCACTGAGCTAGAGGCGGCAGGTATTCGGGTTGGTCAGCCAGTGGTGTACGCGCCTTGTGCAGACCTGCGCGGTAGCGATATGATTTGCGGTACCTCTGTTGATGATCGGGCTGGTTGTGCCGTGTTGTTGGAAGTGGCGAGGTTACTGAATCAGCGCAGCAGTGGACCACCGGTTGATCTGGGGTTTAGCGTGCTTGAAGAATTTAACTTGCGTGGTGCGCAGACACTGGCGCAGCAGCTGCAGCCGGATATTGCTATACAAATAGATCTGATGCTCGCAACAGATACGCCTGATATGGAAACACGTGGTGATATGGTCCTCGGTGGCGGCCCTGGTATGAGTCTCTATAGCTTTCACGGTCGTGGCACCTTAAACGGTGTCATACCGCACCCTGCGATGGTCTCTCTATTTGAGGCGACGGCTAAACAGCAGAATATTCCGTTACAACGCAGTGCTCAATCCGGTGTGTTAACTGATTTATCCTATGTGCAGTTAACGGGGGGCGGGGTAGCCTCTATAGATATGGGTTTTCCAATGCGCGCATCACACTCAGCGCGGGAGGTTTGTCATCTAGATGATCTGGTGCAACTTACTGAGTTACTTAATGCTGCGATATCGCAGGTAGGGCCTGAGTTCTCCTTGAACAGAGATGACTACACCTGATGAGTTATACGCTTGGTATTGATATCGGCACCTATGAAACCAAAGGTGTGCTGGTTGATGAATCCGGCCGGGTGCATGCTCAAGCAGCACGCGGCCATAAAATGCTTGTTCCCGAGCCCGGCTGGGC
>JALZUX010000290.1 GCA_023301405.1 Granulosicoccaceae bacterium
CTCCACCTGAAATGGCAGAGAAATAGAGTAGCTAAGCAGGTTCGATAATTTTCATCGAACCCGCTTTAGCTATGGGCAATATTAGTCGTACAATACAGCGGCAACTTCAGGGGAATCGATATTTGATTTATCGTAGTAGTAGAAGCCGGTGTCAATTAACGCAGGCACACTTCCACCATTAATAACAGCAACGGCAGCTTTCACAGTTTCATAGCCAATGCCCACTGGGTTTTGGGTAATTGCGCCAGTCATTAAGCCAGATCTGATTGCGTCTTTTTGCGCTTTGCCACTATCATAACCAATGATGACTAAGCCTTCAGTGCCGGACTCGCGAACGCCGTTCACAACCCCGATAGCAGAACCTTCATTAGTACCAAATAACCCTTTTAAATCAGGATTAGCAGTTAAAATAGATTTAGCAATTTCAGTCGATTGCAAGTGATCACCACCGCCATACTGCACAGTGACAATTTCAACTCCCGGATGAGCTTCTGCCATTTGATTTACAAACCCATCACGACGATCTATGCCAGTGCGACTGGTTTGATCGTGAGCAATGATAGCCACCTTACCTTCACCACCTATGAGCTCTGCCATTTTGTCTGCTGCAAGTGCTGCCGCAGCCAAGTTATCAGTGGTTGCTGTTGATGCTGGTATGTCACTGTCAACACCGCTATCAAAAGCGATCACAGCAACACCGTCTTTTTGCGCCTGCTTCAGAAGCGGTATAGCCGCCTGGCTATCAAGTGCTGCAAAACCGATGGCCGCAGGTTTTTTTGCCAACGCTGCGGACAACATATCAATTTGCTTATCGACCTGGGCTTCACTGTCAGGCCCTTCGAAAGTTACCGTCACATCAAACTCTTCGGCAGCTTGATCAGCGCCTTGTTTTACTGCCTGCCAGAATTGGTGTTGAAAGCCTTTCGAGATCAAAGGTATATATATTTCGTCAGCAGCATTAGAAAGTGGTGCAACGGTTAGTATTGCAGCTGCAACAGTTGCTGCAAGAAAATTACGCTTATTCATCATTAATTATCGCTCCAATTTGTGAGTATTAACTTAGGTTGATAAAGGGTTCGATTGCCCTTTTTATTAAAAATTTAAGCCGCCTTTTGTCGGCGTAGCATATCTGCGTACACAGCAGCAATAATGATTGCCCCGGTCACAACAGTTTGCCATTCCTGCGCAACAGACAGTACGCGTAAGCCGTTGGTTAGTACCGCCATAATAAGCGCACCAATGACTGTACCCAGCACAGTGCCTCTGCCACCGGAAAGTGATGTACCACCAATAACCACTGCAGCGATGGCTTCTAATTCGTAGCCCAAACCCAGCGCTGGTTGTGCCGAATTCAAACGGGATGCAATCAACAAACCGCCGATACCAACAATGGCACCCGCTAACGCATAGATGGCAATTTTCCAACGATCGGTATTAACACCGGATAAGCGCATTGATTCTTCATTGCTGCCAAGGGCAAAACAATAACGCCCCAATACGGTACGGCTTAATACATAAGATGCCGCAATGGCAACGACAAATAAAATTAGCACGCCGTTGGGAATGGGAACCGACGGGAAAAAATGACCGATGACTGACCCGCGAGATATAAGATCAAAACCCGGCGTATCGTTAAAATAGATAGGCCGCGTACCTGAAATAACCAGGCTTAACCCTTTCAGAATAAGCATCATTCCCAACGTGGCAATAAACGGCGGGATTTTCATCTTAGCCACAAAAGCGCCTGAGCATAAACCACATAAAGCCCCAGTGATAATTGCCGTCAGCACACCAATTGGAAGCGGCGCCCCCATATTGGTTAACACAACACCGGTGATAACAGCGGTAAATGTCATTAGGGTTCCTACCGATAAATCTATACCGCCAGTAATGATAACAAGCGTTGCAGCAATAGCGAGCACACCGTTAACACTAGTGGCTTGCAAGATTGCGATCATATTGCTTGTTTGCATAAAATTTGGTGACGCAAGCGAAAAACCAATTAGCAACAATACAAGACTGGCAAATGCCAGTAGCTTTTGGTGAGCCCCGGTTTCTGCCAACCTTCTAAAGAAGGAGCTAGATCCTGAAGTCGCAGTATTAGCCATTCGACATTTTTCCAGTGGGTTCGGGACTGTGGGATTGATCGCTTCTATCCGTTGCTAATGACATGATATCTTTTTGCGAAGATGTTCCACCGGGTAAAATACCAGTAAGACGGCCTTCACACATAACAGCAATTCGATGACTCAAGCGAATCACCTCTGGTAGCTCTGAAGAAATAACGATGATCGAGCGGCCAAGCTCTGCGAGCTGGTTTAGTAATTTGTAAATCTCAGCTTTGGCACCAACATCAATTCCACGAGTTGGCTCGTCGAATATAAGCACTTCACTGTTGCGCAGCAACCACTTGCCGATCACGACCTTTTGCTGATTACCGCCAGACAGAAAACGCAACTCCTGACGATCTGAGGGCGTGCGAATATCAAGCTTTTCTATGTATTCATTTGCAACATCGCGCATGGCAGATTCATTCAATACACCCAGCTTTGATGTAAACCGTTTCATGCTTGCCATCGCAATGTTTGCACGAACATCCATGCCAGTGGCAATGCCAAAGTGCTTGCGGTCTTCAGATAAATAACCGATGCCTAGCTCAACGGCATCAGACGGACTTTTTATATTGACTGTTTTTCCATGAACTTTGATCGTACCACTATCAATTTTGTCTGCGCCGAATATAGCGCGGGCAACTTCAGTTCGGCCAGCTCCCATTAAACCCGCAAAACCAAGTATTTCGCCTTGTCGAAGATCAAAACTAACGTTGCGTATTTGCTTTCCACGACATAAGTTTTCAACCTCAAGAACAATGGGCGCATTTGAAAGCTCGGGGATTTGAACAGACTCGCGTATCAACTCACGCCCCACCATCATTGAAATGATGTCATCAGTAGAGGTTGTAGCGACCAATGCAGTGTCAATGGTTTCACCATCACGCATAACAGTGACCCGGTCTGCTATACGATTAAGCTCGTCCATTTTATGGCTAATATAGATTATCCCAACGCCTTCTTTTTTCAGCTTTTCGATAATCACAAATAGATCAGCAATCTCTGCATCGTTTAAGGCGGCGGTGGGTTCATCCATAACCAATATTTTGCTGCGGTACGACAAAGCCTTCGCGATTTCAACCATTTGCTGTTTAGCAATCGTCAAACTACTCACTACCGTGCGTGGGTTTATCGATAAGTTCATCTGCTTGAAGATTTCTTGCGCCTGATTATTTAACGCCGTGTCATTCAAGCGACCAAACGATAACCGGGGTTCCCTTCCTATAAAAATATTTTGTGCCACAGTTAGATCATTCATTAAGCTTAACTCTTGATGAATGATGCATATGCCGGCGTCTTGGGCTGAGCGCGGGCCATCGAAACTAACCTCGTTTCCCATCAATGTCATCGAGCCGGCATCTTTTGAATACACCCCCGATAGAATCTTCATTAGGGTTGACTTACCAGCCCCGTTTTCACCCATCAACGCATGCACTTCTCCAGCCTCTAACTCAAAGCTAGCCTGCTTTAACGCATGAACACCGGGAAACCGCTTTTCGATACCCTGCATAGATACAAGTGCAGTCATGCACATGCGCCCAATGAAAATAGTGCGGTTGACACACTGGCCATTAGACCGTCACCTGTCGACTTGATGCAAATCGGCTCAATTAATTAACCCTCCTTAAATCACGGCTACGATATTACGCGCCCTTGCTGCGCCACTAAAATTTATATATAAATATTGTATTCATAAAAACTTTAGAATGGCAACATCTGAAGCGTACGTCAAGCAAAACGGCTAGCACAATCAGCAAATGAACAGAATACTGAGATGAACATGACTACCGTAAGCACCAAGTATCGAGCGCCCGCCCTTGAAAAAGGCCTGGACATCCTGGAAGCGCTTTCAAATCATACTGACGGCTTGTCACAAGCTGACATCGCAACCTTGCTTGACCGATCTCAAAGTGAGATTTACCGAATGCTCGATACGCTGGTTCGCCGCGGCTATGTGATGCGCTCCAAGGAGGGGGAGCGTTACTCACTTAGCCTGCGTATGTTCGCCATGGCACAACGCCATCCACCGGTTAGCAGGCTTCTGGAAATCGCTAGACCGCAAATGCGCACGCTAACTCGACAGGCAAGTCAATCGTGTCACTTGGGCATGGAAAGCAACGGCGACGTTGTCATTGTTGCGTCGGCAGAGTCACCGGGAAACTGGGGGTTGTCTTTACGCGTAGGGTCAGTTATCGGCCTGACCAACACAGGCACCGGGCGAGTACTTGCAGCGTGCCGCAGCGATGAAGCACTGGCGGAGTTACTTGAAATTCACAAACCGGCCGCCGGAGAGCCCCCACTTAATAGGCCGGCTTTTATGGAAGCCATATACAGTATTCGCGAAGCCGGATACGATCGCATGGCATCGGCAACGGTCATCGGTGTGACCAATATGGCGTATCCGATATTAAATCGAGCAGGCGAAGCGGTGGCAGTTTTAAACTGCCCCTTCCTTGAGCGCATTGATAACCTGAAGGTTCCGACAATCACCGAAGTCCACACCCTATACAAAAACCTTGCTGATCAACTCAGTGAGTATTATTCCGGGGCTCTGGCACTACATAACGAAGCCTAACCATCGACTGGCCGCAACGTAGACGAAGCCAACTTGGTTGCTGGCTAGCCCACCCATTGAAGGTAAGAGGCTTGCCGCTTCTCTTCAATCAGCTGAGGAATTTGTAGCGTGACGTCACCTGTATAAGGCAAACCACGACAACTATAGCTAATTCTAACCCCAAGCAACCATCGCCTCCTATGAACTGACTCAAGGCTAAAGAAGCATTTTTAAGCAAAGCGGGCCACTTGAGAGGCACGCAAATCCAGCCCAAAAAAAACTCTGCCACCTCTGTCTTGCTTTAACAAGTATCAAAATAACGCTATGTCAGACGTGATTGCGCACCCTAAACCAGAATTACCCCACAGACTTTTACCCTCCTCTACAAAAAACAAGAAAATGCGTACCATCCACAGTTAGACACATACAGTCACATGGTAATTTACGACCATTAGCTCTTCATGAAAACGGCGATGCAGCTTAACTCGGCATCTCGGCGTAGGACTGCTTTATCAGCAAAAACAACCAGAGTTACTACACAACAAAGGAATGACATAATGAAGCAATTTTTCCAACCAAGTCGATGCTGGCAATTAGCAGCACCGGCAATAGCGATCGCACTATTCGCATCACTCAATGGTACCGCTGTGCACGCCGCGGATGATTCGCCACCTGTCACCGTTTTCCAGCATGTTTATGAAGGCGGGCAGGCTCAGTCTGTGGGCGAAGGCAATGTTACGATCCAAAACCTCAGAAGCGGTGTTGGAAATGATCGAATTTCATCTATTAGAATCGAACCCGGCTACACCGTACTAGCGTGCCAGCATAGCCGCTTAAGAGGACGATGCGACACCTACACTAGCGATGTTTCAGACCT